>DASVEU010000128.1:0-13938 GCA_036380395.1 Gaiellaceae bacterium | reverse complement strand
CCCGACGAGGCCAGCCGGGACTAGGGTCCAGGTGGCATGTCGGAAAGGCAGACGAATGAGCGTTTGCGGCTGTGGCTCGAGCGGAGCGGCGCTGGGTTTCGCCTGCGCGATGCCGCGACCGGTGAGCTCGTGCGCGGCGAGGATCCGCGCATCCGCGTGATCAAGGTCGCCGGCGTGTCGTATCGGATCGAAGCGCTGCAGGACGAGGCATTCGCTCCAGGCCGGCGGCTTGCACTCGTGGCCGAGCCGGACAACGAGCACGATCCACACGCGATCGGCGTCTGGGACAGCGCGCGCCGGGTGCAGGCCGGTTACGTCCCCGCAGAGATCGCCCGCGAGCTAGAGGCGGACGAATGGCAGGCCGTCACGTTGTGGGAGTTCTTCGAAGAAGGCAGCCGCGGCGGATTGCGCGTCCTGCTTGCGCCTCGAGACGCCTGGATCGGAGTACCGCGAACGTGACGCACGAGATTCCGCTCGAGCGGCGCACGTTGCACGGACATTTCTCGCGCGACCTCGCACCCGTCGCGACGATCGAGAGCGGCGACACCGTCGCCTTCTCGTGTCTCGACTCGGCTTGGCACGTCGCGCCGGGAGAGAAATTCGAGCCTCGCGACGAAGAGCTGGACGCTGGGCACGCACTCGTCGGCCCGATCGAGGTGCGGGGGGCCAAGGCGGGACAGACGCTCGCGGTCCGCATCGACGAAGTCCGCGTCGGGTCGTTCGGCGCGACGCTCGCCGGCGGCTGGTCGACGCCCCTCAATGACCGGCTCGACATGAGCCAAGGCGAGAAGCTCACCCTCCACTGGAGCCTCGACTCGGAGGCCGGTACCGGCCGCGATCCACAGGGGCGCGAGGTCGAGTTGCGACCCTTCCCGGGCGTCCTCGGCATGCCTCCACCCGAGCCGGGAGTACATCCGACCGCGCCGCCGCGCCGGTGGGGCGGCAACATCGACTGCAAGGAGCTCGTGGCAGGCACCACCCTCTTCCTGCCGATTCCGGTCGACGGCGCACTCTTCTCCGCGGGCGATGGACACGCGCGTCAGGGAGACGGGGAGGTCTCTCAGACCGCGATCGAGTGTCCGCTCGACCGGCTCGAGCTCACGCTCACGGTCGAGGACCGCACCGAGTTGAAGACCCCGATCGCCTGGACGCCCGACGCCTGGCTCACCTTCGGTTTCGACGAAGACCTCGACGAGGCGGCGGCCTTCGCCGTCGACGCGATGCTCGACCTGATGCAGCGCGAGCGGGACCTGGAACGTGTCGACGCACTCGCGCTTGCGAGCGTCGTCGTCGACCTCCGCGTCACGCAACTCGTGAACGGCGTCAAAGGTGTGCATGCCGTCCTCGCTCACGACGCGATAAGAATGTGACCGTGGCCTACGAGTTCAAGCTTCCCGATCTCGGCGAAGGATTGACGGAAGGCGAGGTCGCGCGCTGGCTCGTCTCCGAGGGGCAGGAGATCGGGGAGGACGATCCGCTCGTCGAGATCCAGACCGACAAGACGACGGTCGAGATTCCGTCACCCGCCGCAGGGACCGTGACCAGCATCCTGGTCGACGAAGGAAAGGTCGTCCCGGTTGGGACGGTGCTCGTCGTCATCGGCGGCAAGCCCGACGGCGAAGGGCCGCGCGCAGCGACCAAGACGACCGCATCCGAACGTCCCACGAAAGGAAAAGCCACGCCACTCGTGCGCAAGATCGCGCAGGAGCTCGGCGTCGACCTCGACACCGTTGCCGGCACCGGTCCACAGGGACGCATCACCGAGGACGACGTGCGCGCGACGGCTGGGCCGAGCGAGGGCAGGCGCGAGCCGTTGCGCGGCGTGAGACGCGTGATCGCCGAGCACATGGCGCGCGCGCACCGAGAGGTGCCTGCGGTGACGTGGGTCGAGGAGTGCGATTTCTCCGGCCTGGATCTGAAGCAGCTGGTCCCGACCGTGTTGAAGGCTTGCGCCGAAACGCTGCAGGAATTCCCGGAATTGAACGCGCGTCTGGAGCGGGATGAGATCGTCTACCTGGATCGCTACGACCTCGGCGTCGCCGTGCAGACCGACGAAGGGCTGGTCGTCCCGGTCGTCCGGGACTGCGCCACGCGTTCGATCGAAGACCTCGGTGCCGATGTCGCCCGCCTCGCCGAAAGCGCGCGGGCCGGATCGCTCAAGCCGGAAGAGCTGCGCGGCTCAACGTTCACCGTGACGAGCGCGGGCAAGCTCGGCGGCCTCTTGCAGACGCCCATCGTCAACTACCCCGAGGTCGCGATTCTCAGCATCGGACGCATCGGGCCGAGGCCGGTCGTGCGAGACGGCGAGGTCGTTGCCGCGCAGATCGGCTACGTGTCGGTCACGTTCGACCATCGCGTCGTCGACGGCGCCCGCGCGGCCGAGTTCGGGCTCGCCGTCATCCGGAGGCTCGAGCAGCGCTGACGCGGGCGCCCGGCCGGAGAGCCGGGCGCCCGTCTCGACCTCAGTTGTGCGGGTCGTCCTCGTTCAACTGTGCGCGGATCTCTCCGCCTGGCCACTTATCCGTGTGCAGGTTTGCGTACGCCTTGCCGGCGCCGATCGCGCGTACCAGCTCGTCGTACTCGCCGGTGTCGATGCCCTGCGTCCGGGCTGCCGCAGTCGCGGGAATCGCCGGTGACACGTCGGCGGCGTCGATGGTGCCGCTGATCGTTCCGGATTGTGGGCAAGCCTGCGTTCCGGCCGGCCCGTTCCCGAGATTCGTGCACAGGAACACGGAAATGCCGCCGTTCACGCTCCGCTGTCCGAAGTGAATGTGCGACTGCTGGACGGCTCCTTCGAGACCGCTGTAGCTGAGCTGCCAGGCAATCGAGCTTCCGTCCTGGCTGACGTCGGCCGTGAAGTCAGCCGTGCCGGTCGACGACACGGAAGGCACTTCCTGGTAGCCGCTCATCGTCGCCTTGAGATGGTTGAACCTTGCACCCGATCCGCCGGCCAGCGCGAACGCGGCGATCCCGAGTGCTGCGACGCCGACTGCGAGCGTCGCGATTACTCCCCTGTGTCTCATCCCCTTGCCCTCCTTGCCTGCCCCGAACGAGGGCGCCCGGGCACCGGGGCAGTGGCACCCGGGCGTCACGGGACCTACGGAGACAGCCGGAAACCGGTTTGCAGAACAGGGCCGCGACTACACTCGGTTACGGATGGGAAGCTGGTACTGGATCGGTGTCTGCGCGGGACTCGGCGTCGCCGTCGGCGTGCTGCTGGCGGGATTCCTGATCGGCACACGCGCCGCGCTGACCGCTGCGCTCGTCCTCGCCGCAGGGGCCGGTGTCGCCGTCGGCTTTGCCCTCGGCCAGTGGGACGAAGCCGTCGGCGGCGGTGTGGGCGGCGCGCTCGGCTCCATCGGGGCGGCGCAGCTGGTCTCGGGGGCGCTCCGCCGTGGCGGCTCTCGGTTCGGCACCGCGATCTTCATCGCCCTCGCCGCAGTGGTGCTCGCGGCCGTCGCCTGGATTCCGGTTGCGGGGTACTTGGAGGCGACGCTCCTGCCTGCATTGGCCCTGCGCCTGCGCGGCCGAGCCGGCGAGCGCTACGCCGGGTTACGTTCGCTTGCCAAAGATTAGTGGCCCGAACGACCCCATTCGGCGGCGTGCGGCCCGCGATCACGCGGCGCCAGAGCCCACCCTCGCCCTTAGCAAGGCTGGACAGCCTTGCTGCGGTTGAGTGCGGCCTCTGGCTTGGTGCTCGCGACCCGCACATCCACCGATGAGATCGTCCGGGCCACTATCGCTCATCCTGATCGTCATCGACGGACTGACGCCGTCGATGTTCGAGGCGGCGGTCGGCGACGACCGGACGCCGGCCCTCTCTTTTCTCGCGGAGCAGGGAGCCTACTCTCGCGCGATCTCGACGTTCCCCTCATTGACTCCAGTGTGCCTCTCGTCGATCGCGACCGGTGCGCACCCCGACGTCCATCGCATCCCGCACCTCGTCTGGTACGACCGCGAGCGAGCACGGCTCGTCGAATACGGCTCCTCGTTCGGGGCGGTGCGGGCCGCGGGAATGACGCGCTCGCTCCTCGACACGACCATCAACATGAACCGGCTTCATCTCGGCACGGAGGCAGTCACCGTCTACGAAGCGCTCGAAGACGCCGGGCTGACCGCGGCGGCGATCAACATCACCTGCTACCGCGGACGCACGCCCCACCTGCCCACGCTTCCGGGGCTGACCTTCCCGGCTTACGGGCCGAAGCGCTTCTTCTTCTACAACCTGTTCGAGTCGGATCCCACGGGCGCGCCGCTCGCCGTCTTCGGACGGTCACACGGCTCAATCGACGGCTACGCGGCCGCGGTGGGCCGCTGGCTCGTCACGCGTGACGGCTTCGACTTCCTCGTCTACTACCTGCCGGACTACGACTTCGCCTCTCATGCGCACGGGCCCGACGAGGCGTTCGAAGCCCTCACGCGCACCGACGCCGCGATCGGCGCCCTCCTCGAAGCGGCCGGTGGACCGGACGAGTTCCTCGAGCGCTACGCGGTGGTTCTCTGCTCCGACCACGGGCAGACTCACGTCGACCGGCATGTTCGCCTGGAGGACTCGTTCGGAGACCTCGACGACGTGCTCGTCACCGCGTCGAACCGGGCCGGGATGATCTACAGGCTCGGCGGGGCGGCGCCGGATGCACGGACGCTTGCGGAGCGACTCGACGAGCAGGAGTCCGCAGAGACGGTCTTGTTCCTCGAGGGAGCGGACGCGATCGCGCGGCGCGAAGGAGAGGAGCTGCGCTTCGCCTCGGGCGTGGGTGGATGGATCACGACGGGGGACGAGGGCCTGCTCGGGTATCCAGGCGGCCTGGAGCGAGCGTGGGCCGCGCTGAACAATTCGAACGCCGGCGAGGTGCTCGTCTCTGCTGCCCCGGGGTTCGAGTTCGCCGATCTCGCGGGACGCCATCACTCCGGCGGGGGCAGTCACGGTTCCCTGCGCCGCGGCGACTCGGAGGTGCCGATGCTGACGATCGGGATCGACGCGCAACCGCAGTCCATCGTGGAGATCGCGCCGACGGTTCTTCGGCATTTCGGCGTGGCGCCTCCCGCCTACGCCCGTACGCTCACGCGTGCCGCCTGATTCCGCCGCCGAGGCCAGGAGCCGGATGGTCGACGCGCAGCTGCGCGGCAGGGACGTTGTCGACGAGCGCGTGCTTGACGCGATGGAGCGAGTCCCGCGTGAGCTCTTCGTGCCCGAGAAGCTGCGCGATCGCGCCTACGACGACGCTGCCTTGCCGATCGGTGACGGTCAGACGATTTCCCAGCCGTACATGGTCGCGCGGATCTGCGAGGCGCTCTCGCTGACGGGAGTGGAGCGCGTTCTCGACGTCGGCACGGGCTCGGGCTACCAGGCAGCGGTGCTGGCCGAGCTCGCCGCGGAGGTCGACACGATCGAGCGCATCCCGAGGCTCGCCGAGCGTGCGCGCGCGAACCTCGAAGCAGCGGGCTACGGCCGGGTCAGCGTTCACGTCGGCGACGGCTCGCGCGGCCTTCCCGACCGTGCGCCCTTCGACGCGATCGCGGTGGCAGCAGCGGCGCCGGAGCTGCCACGGACGCTCTACGAGCAGCTCGAGCCGCGTGGACGTCTGGTGGTGCCGGTTGGGCGGCGCGGGATGCAACGCCTCGAGGTGATCGTCCGCAGCCCGGAAGGCCCCGCCGTCCTCCGCTCGGTGCCCTGCCGCTTCGTCCCTCTCCTGGGCGCCGAGGGGTTCTGAAGCGTTTGCGTCCGGTCGGTCCGGGCACGATGGCGGCTGGATGAGGGAGAGAACGGGAGACGAGCTGCTGGCCCTGCCCGTCCGACTGCACGGGATCCAACTGGGGCGCCCTGTCGATCTGCTTCTCGATCGCGATGCCCAGCGGATCGTGGGGCTCGACGTCCTTTGCGGCGACGAGGTGCACCGCTTCCTGCCCCTACCGACGGCAGCCGTCGGCCGCGGGGAGATCCGGATCCTGTCGCCCCTCGTCCTCCTCGAGCAGCGCGAGCTGGACTTCTACCGCTCGCGGACTCTGGCGCTGAGCCGGCTGCGTGACGGTGTGCTCGAGCGGGACGGGCGACAGCTAGGGCGGCTCCAGGACCTCGTCGTGGCGGAGGACGGGCGGGTGGTCGCGGCGATCGTCGACCACAAGCGGATAGCCATCGACGCCGGGCTGCGGTTCGCTCCCAAACGCCGCTCCGCGGCTTAACAGCTAGTTTCTCCAGCCGCATGGACGAGCGGGACGCAGCCGTCGCCGTGGGTTTGCGTGCCCGCGTCAATCAAGCCCTGCGCAAGCGACGCAACTGGGAGGAGCTCGCGAAATTCTGCGTCGTGGGGGCATCGGGTTACGTCGTCAACCTGATCGTCTACGTTGCTCTGCTCGACGGCGCCGATCTGCATTACCGCCTCGCGGCGAGCGGTTCGTTCCTCGTCGCGGTGACGAACAACTATCTTTGGAACCGGCTCTGGACGTTTCGTCACGATCGCGGCCATTTTGGACACCAGGGTCTGCGGTTCTTCGTGGTGTCGGTGATCGTCTACATCGGCAACCTCGCCATCCTCACGCTGCTGGTCAAGCTGGGCGTCGGAAAGATCGTGGCGCAGGCGATCGCGATCGTCACCGTCACGCCGGCGAACTTCATCGGCAACAAGCTCTGGTCGTTCCGGAGACTGCACTGAGGCTGATCCTGTTCGCGGCCGTGGCCTTGCTCGCGGCAGCGACCTTTGTCCCGGCTGCCTCGGCGGCTGCCGACCCGAGCCTGACGAAGGAACGCGCCACGGCGCTCTTCCTCGAGAACGACAAGGTTGCGGACTGGCTCGACCGCTATCCGCGAGCGGGGCGTGTCAGCGACGCGACCTACGAGACCGACTCCTCGAAGTGCTCCGCCGGAACGCAAGGCGGGTGCTGGAGCGTGACCGTCACGTGGAAGAAGAACGACAAGGTCGACGCCGGCGTGATCGCGACCGGCAAGGTCGACGACCGCACGACTCGCGTCACGGAAGCCTGGACCGGCCCGCAGGTCGCATGGAAGATGGCGCGCGGCTACGAGGGCGCATTCGGCGGCAGGAAGATCAACAGCCTCCGCTACTGGCTTCCCTTCTGCCTCGTGTTCCTGCTCGGGCTCGCGGACTTTCGCCGGCCGCTGTCACTCCGGAACCTCGACCTGGTCGCGCTGCTTTCCTTCTCCGTCTCCCTCTGGTTCTTCAACCACGGGAACATCTTCACGAGCGTGCCGCTCGTCTATCCGCCGCTCGTGTACCTGCTCGCACGTTGCGTCTGGATCGGCGTGCGCGGGTGTCCAGTTCGCGCGGCGCGCCCGCTCTGGAAGCCGGCGGTGCTGCTCGCGGCCGCGGTCTTCATCATCGGCTTCCGGATCGGCCTCAACCTTGCGGACTCCAACGTGATCGACGTCGGCTACGCCGGCGTGATCGGCGCGCAGCGCATCTCGAGCGGTGTGATGCCGTACGACAATTTTCCGAAGGAAGACGAACTGAAGGCATGCGGCCCTGCCGACTCGGCGGGAGAGATCCGCGATCGCATCCAGTCCAACGGCCGCTGCGAATCTGCGAACCCGCTGGGGGACACGTACGGTCCGGTTGCCTACGAGGCGTATCTGCCCGGCTACTGGATCCGCGGCTGGTCCGGGAAGTGGGACAAGCTTCCGGCCGTGCACCTCACTTCGATCATCTTCGACGTGCTCTGCGCGCTCGGGCTCGGCCTCGCCGGCTTACGCTTCGGCGGACGCTGGCTCGGCGCCGCGCTCGTGTTTGCGTGGGCCGCCTTTCCGTTCACGCAATACGCGTCGATGTCGAACACCAACGACATGATCGTGCCGGTCTTTCTCATCTTCGGGTTCTGGCTGGCGAGCTCTCCCTGGTCGCGCGGGGTCTCCGTCGCTCTCTCCGGCTTGACGAAGTTTGCGCCGCTCATCGTCGCCCCGCTCTGGCTGACGTATCCGGGCCCGGTCCGGCGACCTCGCCCGGCGCTTGCGTTCGCCGCGGGATTCGTCGTCGCCACGGTTGTCGCGTTCTCCATCCTGTTGCTCGACGGTCACCCGATTCAGGCAGCGCACACGTTCTACGAACGCACGCTCAAGACGCAGATCACGCGCGAGTCGCCGTTCTCGCTCTGGGACTGGGCCCAGTACCACGCGCGCGGAATTCCGGATCTCCACGTCCTGCAGCGGGTGCTCGAGGGGCTGCTGGTGCTCGGAGCCGTGGCGGTGGCGTTCGTGCCCCGCACCAAGACACCGCTGCAGCTGGCTGCGTTGACGGGGGCGCTCCTGATCGGCTTCGAGCTCGTGCTCACCCACTGGTCCTGGCTGTACATCCCGTGGTTCTTCCCCTTCGTCGTGTTCGCTCTGCTGTCGAATGGGCGCGGTGATTCGATTGAAGGATCAGCCGAGGGCGTTAGTGAAGACGGCCGCGCGGGCGAAGCCCACACGGCCTCTATCGGCGTCGCCTAGTCGACGCCTGGGCTTCAATGGCCGTGAGCAGCAACACGCAAGCGTCTGAACGCTCGGTGGTCGCCGCGGCGTTTGCGGCGATCGCGCTCTTCGTCATTTCGTGGGCGCTGCTGCACGTCGGCTTCTACAAGCACAAGCAGCTGATCGACACACCGGTCTACCAGCGCTATGGCAATGCGATTGCGGACGGAAAGGTCCCCTACCGCGACTTCGAGCTCGAGTATCCGCCCGGTGCGTTGCCCATCTTCGCCCTGCCCGGGCTTGCCGACCCCGGCAAAGACCAGTACGTCACGACCGGTTTTCGTCGCACCTTCGAGACGATCATGTGGTTGTGCGGCGCAGCGGCGCTCGTCGCGATGGCGGTCGTCCTGCGTGGACTGCGGCGCAGCACACTGAACGTCTGGGCCGCGCTCTGCTTTGCGGCGATCACGCCGCTGCTGTTGGGCTCGGTCGTTCTGAGCCGCTTCGACCTCTGGCCGGCGGCGATTGTCGCCGCCGTCCTCGCCGCGCTCGTCTCGGGACGACTCCGCCTCGGCCACGCGTTGCTCGGGCTCGGCGTCACCGCGAAGCTCTATCCGGCCGTGCTGTTGCCGCTCGGTGTCGCGTTCGTGTGGAAGCGCGCCGGCCGGCGGGAGGCGCTCGCCTGTCTGGGGCTCGCGCTGGCCGTCATCGTGGCGGTCTTCGCGCCTTTCGTCATCCTGTCGCCCGGCGGCGTCTGGCAGAGCCTCCACGCGCAGTTGAGCCGGCCGCTGCAGGTGGAGAGCCTGGGCTCGGCGTTACTCCTGGCCGGTCACCACGTGTTCGGGCTTGGTGTGACGGGAGAGACGAGCTACGGCTCCCAGAATCTCGGCGGCGGCGCCGCCGACGCGCTGGCGATCGCGTCGACCGTCGTGCAGGCGGCCCTGCTGCTTTGGATCTGGGCATCGTTCGCGCGCGGGCCGGGGAGCCGGGAGGCACTCGTTCGTTCGAGTGCGGCCACGCTCTGCGCGTTCGTCGCGTTCGGCAAGGTCCTCTCGCCGCAGTTCCCGATCTGGCTGATTCCGGTCGTGCCGCTCGTGCGTGGCCGTCGAGGGCTCCTCGCAAGCGCGCTCCTCGCCGTTGCGCTGGTCCTCACGCAGACGTGGTTCCCGTTCCGCTACTTCAGGCTTGCGCTCAACTTCGAAGCAGGGCTTTCCTGGCTGCTCCTCGCGCGCGACCTCACGCTGGTCGCGCTCGTCGCGGTGCTCGTGGTCACGTTGCGGCGTACAACCGCCACTCGCCCGGAATCCCCTTGAGCTCGTGCACGCCGCGGTCGGTGAACTCGATGCCGGATCCCGCGACGAGGTCCTTCACGGTGCTCGACACGAGCACCTCGCCGGGAGCAGCAATCGAGGCGACGCGTGCGCCCGTGTGGACGGCGATCCCCCGGGCTGAGCCGGCGCTCAGCTCGCACTCGCCGGTGTGCAGGCCCGAGCGTACGTCGAGACCAACGCCGCGCACGTCCTCGACGATCGAGCGCGCGCAACGGATCGCGCGTGCCGGCCCGTCGAAGGTGGCGAAGAACCCGTCGCCGGCCGTGTCGATCTCCACTCCGCGAAAGCGCTCGAGGTCGCGACGGACGATTTCGTTGTGACGCTCGAGCAGATCGCGCCAGCGCCGGTCACCTAGTTCGCGCGCCCGGTCGGTCGAGCCGACGATGTCCGTGAACAGGACCGTCGCCAGCATTCGCTCCGGCGCCGCGGGTTCGCGCACGCCGGTCAGGAACTCCTGGATCTCGTCGAGGATGTCGTCGCCGTCGATCCACGGGAGATGGTCGGCTCCCGGCAGCTCGACGAAGCGAGAGCCCTCGACGTTCCGTGCCAGCCAGCGTGCGTTCTCGACGTGGCAGATCTTGTCGCCCGTCCGGTGCAAGATCAGGGTCGGCGCCTTGACTGAAGGCGCGACGTGACGGATGTCGATCTCGAAGGCCATGCGCATGAACGCCACCGCGTCATGCGGGCTCGCTGACTCGACCTGCATGCGTCCGGCAAGCTGGCGGAGGCGCTCGTCCCCGGCGCGGCTGGGTGCGAAGTGATCTATCCAGCCTCCTTTGCCCCAGCGCTCGACGACGCGGTCGATGTCCACAGCCTCCTCGAAGCTCTCGCGCGTGGCTTCGCCCCAGGGCCAATCGTCCGTCGTCTCCTCCTTCACCTCTGCCCCGCAGAGCACGAGGGCCCGCGTTCGTTCGGGATAGGTCGCGGCGAAGAGGATCGACATCGGCCCGCCCTCCGAGACGCCCAGCAGTGCCGCGCTCTCGGATCCAACCGCGTCGAGGATGGCTCGGACATCGTCCATTCGCTCCTCGAGCGTGCCCGCGCGCACCCGGTCGGACAGCCCCATGCCGCGCTTGTCGAAGAGGATGACCCGGGAGAACGAGGCGAGCCGTTCGCAGAGCCGCCGGTACTCCGGGTCCTCCCAGAGCACGTTGAGATTCGTGATCGAGCCCATCACGCAGACGAGATCGATTGGACCTTCCCCGACCACCTGGTAGGCGATGTGGATGTCGCCGTTTTCGGCGTAACGGATGGGCGCCGAGGTCATTGCACCGGTACGCGCACGGACTCGCAACTCGTGGCGCGACCGTCGGCGTCGCACTCGAAGAGGACTCCCTCGATCCGCACGTCGCCGGAGGCCGTTTCGAAGCGCACGGGCATGCCCGTGCGCATCGCCCTGATGGCGAGCTCGGCCTGGACGCCGATCACGGAATCGTGCGGGCCGGTCATCCCCGCGTCCGTGATCGCCGCCGTGCCGCCCGGTTGCACGCGGGCGTCGTTCGTCTGGATGTGCGTATGCGTTCCCAGGACCGCGGTCACCTTCCCGTCGAGCCACTTGGCCAGAGCCACCTTCTCGCTCGTCGCCTCGGCGTGCATGTCGACGACGATCACCGGTGTGCGCCTCTGCGCCTCGTCGACGAGCTCGTCGATCACCTCGAATGGACCGACCGGGGGCCCGAGAAAGAGCGCGCCGATCAGGTTGATCACAGCGACCTCGGTCCCGTCGGCCGCCGTAACGAACGTCATTCCCTTGCCCGGAGCGCGCTTCGACAGGTTCGCGGGTCTGATCAGGCGGTCGCTCTCCTTCAGGTACGGCACGATCTCGCCGCGCCGCCAAACGTGATTGCCGAGCGTGATCGCGTCGACGCCCGAGGCGAGCATCTTGTCGGCCAGCTTGGGCGTGATGCCGACGCCGTCTGCAAGGTTCTCGCCGTTCAGGATGCAGAGATCCGCGCCCAGCTCTTCGCGCAATGAAGGGAGACGCTCCTCGATGGCGCGACGGCCGGGCACGCCGACCGCATCGGCAATAAAAAGAATTCTCACGGAAGGATTCTCGCGGGTTTACCGAGCGAAGCGAAGGTCTAACTCATGACCGCGGAAAGTGCGAAGCACTTTGCGCGGGTTAGGGCAGGAGAGTCGCGGCGGCGCGCAGCTCGATCGCCACGTGGTTGCCCGCGTCTTGCGTGTACTTCGAGAGCGCCTGCTTCTCGACCCCGGACAGATCGAGCACGCGGCCGACCTTGGTGCTCGACGCGGCGATCATCGAACCGACGGTGAGCGCCGGGTCAGCGCTCAGGTGCGTGAGCGAGATCACGAGTGACGGTGCGGCCGACGGTTGGATCTCGATCAGCGAGCCGTAGGGTCGGCCGTTTAGAATGTACTCCGAGATCCCGACGATCGTGCCGTCGACCGGCGCGTAGACATCCGTGCCGGGCAACGCGCCGATGTCGAGCGCCGCGGTCTCGCCTCCGCTCAACTGGTAATAGGTGAAGCCCGCGCCCCCGCCGCCGAAGATCTTGTGCGCGAGCCGCGAGAGTGCGCTTTCGTTGCCCTGCCGCCCCAGCGGGCTGAGCGGCAGCGCGCCGTCGCCGGAGGAGTGATAGCCGATCGCTGTGACGCGGCTCTGGGAGATCGGCAACTGGATGCGCAGTCCGCTGTGTAGAGCCACGGTGAGCGGCGTCGGCGGTCCGACCGGCAGCAGCCGGCTGGCCGGGCCCGGCAGCGCCTGAGAGGGCTCGCGCGTCGCTCCTTGCCCGAACGCCGTGATCAAAAGCGTCCCCAGCAGGACGCCGCAGACGACGGTCAGGACGATGAGGCGTCGCGCCCGGTGGGGCATGGGCTGTCCCCGCGGACGCTGACGCGCCGCGGAGGCTCGGCGAGGGGGGGCCGGCATCCGCGGCACCGTAACGGACCCGGACCCCTCCTTCAACCGATGAGGGGGCCGACTTTGTGACAGTCGAACATTCGGATCCACCTGCGTTTCTGCCCACATTTCGTGACGGTCGAGGGCGAGGTTGCCCTCCTCGACCCAGTCCCAGTCCCAAGCAGGGGGTCGCTGCAGGGGGAACCGTAGGACGTCGGCTGTACGATCACCCGCATGCCCGGCAGGGCCAAGATCGAGATCCCGCGCTGGATCCAGCTGGCCGGGTTCCCGGTCCTGTTGCTCTTTCTCTGGGTGATGGCGGGCGCGGTCCGTCACGTCGTCTTTCTCTTCCTCGTGGCGCTGCTGATCGCGCTGCTGCTGAGCCCGGTCGTCCGGCTGGTGCAAAGGGTCCGAATCCCTCGCGGCTTCGCAGTCGCGTTGGTGTACCTCGTCTTCGCGGTTACGTTGATCGCCGCCATTGGGGCTCTCGGGACCGTGGTCGTCAGTGAGACGAAGACGGCCGCGAAACGGGTGGATTCCTACTTTACGAACGTGAACGGACGAACCGGCGTCGTCGACGCCGACCGCGACGTGAACCGTCTGCAGCACTGGCTCGACACGCATCGCCTGGGCGGCATCAACGTCGAGAATCGCGGCCACAAGTTCGTGCGCGACATCCGCAAGCACGACATCGGCAAGTACACGAACGATGTGGTCAATTTTCTCGAGGGCGCGGCGATCTCGATCGGGAAGTTGCTCTTCAGCGTGATCGTCGTCCTGGTCGTGTCGATCTACATGCTGCTCGACTTCCCCAAGCTCGAACGGCGGATCAACAGGCGGTTTCCACCCGAGTCGGGCTCGGAGCCGCTGCTGCTCCGCATGGAGCGGTCGCTGACGAGCTACGTGAAGGGACAATCACTCGTCTCGCTGATCATCGGCACGAGCGCAGGCGTGGGACTGTGGCTCTTCGGCGTGCTCGGCTGGCTACCGCACGGGCAGAAGTACGCGCTGCTCTTCGGAGCCTGGGTCGCAATCACCGAGCTCATTCCGTACCTCGGACCATGGCTCGGCTCGATCCCGCCGTTCCTCTACGCACTCGTCGTCCATCCCGTCTCTGCGGTCTGGGTCGCGCTTCTGTTCCTCGCGATCCATCAGGTGGAAGGTCACGTGGTCGTTCCGAACGTGATGGGGAGCGCGTTGCGGCTGCATCCGTTGCTCGTCATCTTCGGCCTGCTCGCCGGCGGCGAGATCTACGGCTTGCCGGGCGCGCTGATCGCGCTGCCGCTGCTTGCTGCCGCCCGCGCGATGTGGGAGTTCTTCCACGAACGCCTGGGGCTCGAGCC
>DASVEU010000127.1:0-3745 GCA_036380395.1 Gaiellaceae bacterium | reverse complement strand
TCAAGAGCTTTCCGACCTCGGTCGAGCCCGTGAAGCCCAGCTTGCGCACGATCGGATTCGATGTCATCTCGCCTCCGATCGTCGGCGCATCGCCCGCGTCGCCCGTGACGACGTTGAACACGCCTGCAGGCAAGCCGGCTTCCTCGGCCAGCTTCGCGACCGCCAGCGCGGACAGCGGCGTCTGCTCGGCGGGCTTGAGCACCATGGTGCAACCGGCCGCGATTGCCGGGGCCGCCTTGCGAGTGACCATCGCGGCGGGGAAGTTCCACGGCGTGATCCCGGCCGTGACGCCGACCGGTTCCTTGGTCACGACGACGCGTCGGTCCTGCATGTACGTGGGAATCGTGTCCCCATAGACACGCTTGGCCTCTTCGCCGAACCACTCGAGAAACGAGGCGGCGTACTCGATCTCGACGCGCGATTCGGCCAGCGGCTTGCCCTGTTCGGTGGTCAAGAGCAGCGCCAGGTCGTCACGGCGCTCGAGCATGAGGTCGGCCCAGCGGCGCAGGATCCGCGCGCGCTCCTTCGCGAGGGTCGCGCGCCACGCTGGATACGCATCGTGTGCGGCCTCGATCGCCCGTCGCGTCTCGTCTGCGCCCATGCGCGGGACCTGCGCGAGCTCTTCGCGCGTGGCCGGGTTGAGGACCGGGAAGGTCGCACCCGAGTCGGCCTCGACCCACTCTCCCCGGATGTAGCCGCGGTCGAGCAAGAGGGTGTGCTCTCTCACGATCTGCGCCATTCCGGCGCGATTCTACGCAGGTGTTCTCGCGATCACGCCGCGCTCCTCGAGCAAGGCGAGCCGCTCGTCATCGAGGCCGAGCTCTCTGAGCACCTCCGCCGTGTGCTGCCCGAGCAGGGGCGGCGGCGTCGCTGCTCCGAGGGTTGCGCTCTCGAGCTCGAAGGGAGGCCCGACCAGTTCGACGGTGCCGGCCGTCGGATGATCCATACGCCGAGTCCTGGCCTGCCCGGTGCGCAACGCCTCGCCGACGCCTCGGATCTTTCCCGCAGGCACGCCGGCGGCGAGCAGCAGACGCTCCCAGTCGTCGGTGGAGCGGCCCGCGAACACTGCTTCGAGCTCGGCGATCAGCGTCTCCCGATTCAGAACGCGCAGCTCGTTCGTGGCGTAACGCTCGTCCGCGGCGAGGTCGGGCCGCTCGATCGCGGTACAGAGTCTCGCGTAGAGGCCGTCGTTGGCCGCGGCGACCGCGATCCACCCGTCGGTCCCACGGAACGGCTGGTAGGGAACGATGCTCGGGTGCGCGTTCCCGTAGCGCAGCGGCTCTTCGCCGGTGAGCAGGGCGTTCGCGCCGACGTTGACGAGCGCGGCGAAGGCGCTGTCGAGCAGCGAGACCTCCACGAAATCACCTTCCCCGGTGAGATCACGCCGATGGAGCGCGGCGAGAATCGCCGTGGCCGCGTTGAGCCCGGCCAGCACGTCGACGATCGCGACGCCGACCTTCATCGGCTCACCGTCGGGCTCACCGGTGATCGCCATCAGCCCGCTCTCGGCCTGCACGGTGAAGTCGTAACCGGCACGGTCGCGCGGCTCGCGCGCACCGAAGCCGCTGATCGTGCAGTAGACGACGCTCGGCCGACGCCTCCGCACAGCCTCGTAGTCGAGCCCCAGCCGCGCCGCGCCGCCTGGGCGAAAATTCTCGATCACGACGTCCGCTCGTGCGCACAGCTCGAGCGCGAGCTCAAGACCCTCCGGATCCTTCAGATCAAGGGCGACGCTGCGCTTGCCCCGGTTGACAGAGAGGAAGTACGCGGACTCGCCGCCCGCGAACGGAGGGCCCCACGTGCGAGTCTCGTCTCCACCGGCCGGGTGCTCGATCTTGAGAATGTCGGCTCCCAGGTCGGCAAGCGTCATCGTCGCGTACGGGCCGGCGAGCACACGCGAGAGATCGACGACCCGCACGCCTGCAAGCGGCGGCGCATTTGCCGGCTGCGACACGGTTCGAGTCTAGGCCGCGCTCATTGGGCCGAGCGCTGCATCGCCGCGTCGAAGGCGATCGCCGACGGGGCGAAGTCCGTGCGACGGACGAACGCCAGCGCGTCCGGTGCTCCCCAGTCGCGGTCCATGCCCGAGTCCTCCCACTCGATCGAGAGCGGCCCGGCATAGCCGATCCTGTTCAGCGCCCGGAAGAGCGACTCGAAGTCGACGTCGCCGTGACCGGGAGAGACGAAGTCCCAGCCGCGCTCCGCCTCACCGAAGTTGAGATGGCTACCAAGGATGCCCTTGCGTCCGTCCAGCGTCTTGCGGGAGTCCTTGACGTGCACGTGGTAGATCCGGTCGGCGAATTCCTCGACGAAGGCCGCGGAATCGAGGAACTGGTGAGCGAAATGGCTCGGGTCGAAGTTGATCCCGAACTCCGGCCTGCGTCCGATCGCGTCGAGGGTCTTCCGTGTCGTGACGAAGTCGTACGCGATCTCGGTCGGATGAACTTCCAGCCCGAACCGGACGCCCTCGGCTGCGAAGACGTCCATGATCGGCCCCCAACGTTCGGCGAAATCCTGATAGCCCCGCTCGATCTCGGCGAAGTCGTTCGGTGGGAACGAGTACAGCATGTGCCAGGTGCTTGAGCCTGTGAAGCCGTTGACCTGCTCGACGCCGAGCAGCGTGGCCGCACGAGCCGTGTCCTTCAGCCGCTCCGCTGCACGCCGGCGCACGCCTTCGGGCTCGCCGTCGCCCCACACTTCCGGGGGCAGAATCGCCCGATGCCGCTGATCGATCGGATCGCAGACACATTGGCCTACGAGATGCGCACCAATCGCGTAGGCCTGCAACCCGTTCCGGTCGAGCACGTCACGCCGCGAATCGACGTAGCCCGGATCGGCGAGCGCCTTGTCGACTTCGAAATGGTCGCCCCAGCACGCGAGCTCGAGGCCGTCGAAGCCCCACTCCCGCGCCTTCGCAGCGAGCTCCTCAACCGGGAGATCGGCCCACTGGCCGGTGAAGAGCGTGACCGGTCGCGCCATCAGGCCGCCGCCAACACCGGAACGGCAAGGCCGGCGGCGCCGAGCTCCGAGATCGTCGGCTCGTAGCCGGAGCGGGCGAGCAGCTCGAGACCGAGCCGTGCGCGCCGGACGCGCTCGCGTGACAGGGCCACCGTCGTCGCTTCGAGGTGGGTCCCGGCAGGATAGACATCGGGCGCATTGCGAAGACCAAACTTGATGTACACGGGCGCCGCGATACGGATGAGCTCTGGGATCTCGTGCAGACGCACGAAACCGCCGATGTTGTCGGGCGCCTCGACGTAGAGATCGAGCGGCACGTCGACGGCGGTACGAATCGCGGCGATCTGGGCCAGTGTCAGGTCGGTGGGCAGGTTGAGCGTGCTTGCGCCCAGTTCGGCGAGCACGCGTGCGGTCGCTGGGTTCGCGGCCGGCAGCATCACCGAGATCTTGGCCTGCATGTCGCCAGGGAGCTCACCTGCGGCGCGCATCGCGCCGAACACCGAGAGCAGCCCGAGGTCCGCGATCAGCACGCTGCGAATCCCATGCGCGGCAGCACGCTTCACGTCTTCGATGCCCTGCACGACCTGCTCCTGGCCACGCGAGGCCGGTGCGACGGCTCCACCTGCAGGCGAGCGCGCCATCGCCGACGTGTCCCACGCGGCATTCGGACGAGCGAAGAGGCTGATCTCGACGCGCGCGTCGGCTGCCACGCGTGCCATCGAGTCCAGCTCGTCGTCCGTCTGCAGGAAGACGCCGCTTCCCTGCGAGACCCGGTGCACACGGACGT
>DASVEU010000126.1:0-5310 GCA_036380395.1 Gaiellaceae bacterium | reverse complement strand
GTACGACCTGATCTGCATCGGCGCGTCCTGGGGCGGATTGCAAGCCGTCGGGCGCGTGCTCTCCGACTTGCCCCCCGAGCTCGAACTCCCGATTGCGATCGCGCAACACCGCCATCCCGACGCGCAGGAAGCAACGCTCGCGGAGCTGCTGAGCTTGCGGACAGACCGTCCGGTGCTCGACGTCGAGGACAAGATGCCGATCCAGCCGCAGCACGTCTACATCGCGCCGCAGAACTACCACTTGCTGGTCGAGCGCAACTCGTTCGCGCTGTCCGTCGACGAGCGCATCCGGTTCGCGCGGCCTTCGATCGACGTGCTCTTCGAGACCGCCGCCCACGCCTACGGCGCGGGCGTGATCGGGATCATCCTCACCGGCGCCAACGACGACGGAGCTCACGGCCTGGCGAAGATCAAGCAAGCCGGCGGCGTGGCGGTGATCCAGGATCCGCTCGGCGCGGCCCGCCGGACGATGCCCGACGCGGCCATCGCGGCGACCGTCGCCGACGCGGTCCTGCCTCTGGAAGAGATCGGGAAGTTCATCTACGGGCTTTGGGTTCAGCCTGCGGTCCGAGAACGGGCCGAGACCACATGACCAACGTCCTGCTCGTCGACGACCGGCCCGAGAACCTGCTTGCGCTCGAGGCGATCCTCGAGCCGCTCGAGCAGAAGCTCCTCTACGCCCACTCCGGCGAGGAGGCTCTCCGCCAGTTGCTTCAGCACGATGTCGCGGTGATCTTGCTGGACGTCCAGATGCCGGTGCTCGACGGTTTCGAAACGGCGACGTTGATCAAGCAGCGCGAGCGCACGAAACACATCCCGATCATCTTCGTCACCGCGATCTCCAAGGACGAGGAGCACGTCTTCCGCGGCTACTCGGCAGGCGCGGTCGACTACGTCTTCAAGCCGTTCAGCCCGACAGTGCTCCGCTCCAAGGTGGCCGTCTTCATCGAGTTGCACGAGAAGACGGAACAGCTCCGGCAGCAGGCCGACCAGTTGAAGGAGCAGGAGCTCGCGGAGCTCCGCCGCGAGAGCGAGGAGCGCTACCGCTTCCTGGCGGAAGCGCAACCCGACCAGATCTGGACGGCGATGCCGAACGGTGAGCTCGACTATGTGAACCAGCGCGTGCTCGATTACTTCGACAGCTCGTTCTCCGAACGCGTCGCCGCGGGCTGGACCGACGTCACGCATCCCGACGATCTTTCCCGCACGCTCCAGCTTTGGCAGGAGGCGCTCGACACCGGGACTCCGTACGACAACGAGCTCCGCCTCCGCCGAGCGGCGGACGACTCCTACCGCTGGCACCTGACGCGCGCGGTCCCGATGCGCAACCGCCGGGGTGAGATCGTCAAGTGGTTCGGCTCGAACACGGACATCGACGACCGCAAGAGCGCGGAGGAAGCGCAGCGATTCCTCGTCGAGGCGGGCGAGACTCTCGGCAGCTCCCTCGACTACCGCACGACCCTGGCCGCTCTCGCGAAGATGGCCGTGCCACGCATCGCCGACTGGGCCCGCGTGGACATCGTCGAGGACGGAAAGCTGCGCACGCTTGCCGTCGAACACGTCGACGAACGCAAGGTCGAGCTCGCGCTCGAGCTCAGCCGGCGCTATCCCGAGGATCCCGACGCCGCGCAGGGCCCTCCACTCATCCTGCGCACCGGCGAGAGCGAGCTCATTGCAGAGATCTCGGAGGAAAGGCTGTCCGAGCTCGCGGTGGACGACCTCCATCTCGGCCTGGTCCGGGAGCTGGGCTTCCAGAGCTACATGGGCGTGCCGCTCGTGGTGCGCGGGCGCGGGTCGGGCGTGATCTCGTTCGTCGCCGCGGAATCCGGCCGGCGTTACGGGCCCGCCGACCTAGCTCTGGCCGAAGAGCTCGCTCGCCGCGCATCCACCGCGATCGAGAACGCCCAGCTCTATCGCGAGGCCGAAGAGCGCGCGCAGGCGGCGCGTGTGCTCGAAACGGTCGCGGACGGCGTGTTCCTCGTCGACGTCGAGGGAATCGTACGCCTCTGGAACCGCGCGGCGGAGGCGATCACCAAGCTGACGCGGGAAAACGTGGTGGGCCGGCGGGCCGGCGAGGTGCTCCCCGCCTGGGACGACCTCGCGGCGCGCGTCCCCGTTGCGGGAGCGCCCGGGCCGGCGACGACCACGACCTTCCCGCTGGAGCTCGAGGGTGAAGAGCGTTGGCTGTCGATCTCGGGAGTCGGCTTCGACGAAGGAACGGTGTATGCGTTCCGCGACCTCACCGAGGAGCGGGCGCTCGAGCAGATTCGACAGGATCTCGTCTCGACCGTCTCGCACGAGTTGCGCACGCCGCTGGCCGCGATCTACGGCTCCGCCCTGACGCTTGCGCGCGAGGATCTCGAGCTCGAGGAGGCCATGCACCGCAAGCTCCTCGAGGTCATCGTCGAAGAGTCCACGCGGCTGGCCGACATCGTGAACGACCTTCTGCTCGCCAGCCAGCTGGACGCCCAACGACTCGAGGTGCACGTCGAGCCTTGCGATGCGGTCGCCCTGGCGGCCAGCGTCCTCGACGCCGCGCGCACGCACCTACCGGCGGGAACCCGGGTCAGTCTGGATTCCGGCGAGGAAGACGTTCCGCGAGTCGCCGCGGACGAGGGCCAGCTGCGCCAGGTCATGGCCAACCTCCTCGACAATGCCGTGAAGTACTCACCTGCGGGCGGGGACGTCCACGTCCGCCTGGAGGCAGCCGGCAAGTACGTGCGCTTCACCGTCGCCGACGAGGGGCTCGGCATCCCAGCCGCGGAGCAGAGCCGGATCTTCGAGAAGTTCTACCGGCTCGACCCTGACATGACCGGGGGGATCGGCGGCACCGGCCTGGGCCTCTACATCTCTCGCGAGCTCGTCCGGCGCGTGCATGGCAGGATCTGGGTCGAGCCGAACGGCGCGCAGGGCTCCGTCTTCCACGTGGAGATTCCGGCCGCTTCCGAGCCCGAAGCGGGGCAAAACCGGCGCAAAAAGGCTGGGGCGGGCGTCTAAAAGAGTGTGGGTAACCGTATTCAGCAAGGTGGACTCGGGGACGACACTGTGGGCATGACAGTTCTGATCGTCGACGACCACCCCAGTTTCCGGGCCAGCGCCCGGACGCTCCTCGAAGCAGAGGGCTACGAGATCGTCGGCGAAGCCGAGAACGGGGCCGCGGCCCTCCAGGCCGTGAAAGACCTTCATCCCGACCTCGTTCTGCTCGACGTGCAACTTCCGGACATGGACGGCTTCCAGGTCGCCGAACGACTGTGCGGACTGGCGAACCCGCCGGCGGTCGTGCTGACCTCGAGCCGTGACAGTGCCGACTACGGCAGCTGCATCAAGATTTGCGGCGCCAGCGGCTTCGTCCCGAAGGCTGATCTGTCCGGAGCCGCGATCGCGGCCCTTCTTATCGCGTGACCCTCACTCGGCGGCCCTGGCTCTACTTCGGGCCGGCTGCGCTCGTCGCGGGTGGGATCGCAGTTGCACTCGTTCTCACGAGTGACCACGAGGAGCACCCCGCAGTGGCGACCGCGCTCGGACTGTTCGTCAGCTGGTCGTTCATCTTCGCCGGCCTGATCGGCTGGACGCGGCGTCCGAAGAACCGCACCGGGATGCTGATGGTCGCCGTCGGCTTCGGCGTATTCGTCGGCAGTCTCAGCGAGGCGAACTACTCGGTTCCGTACACGCTCGGCGCGCTCTTTGGAAGCCTGTTCATCGCCATCTTCATCCACCTCCTGCTCGCATATCCGAGCGGCGAGCTGATCAGCCGGAAGGCACGGACGCTCGTGAGCGCGGGGTACGTGACGGCGTTCGTCGCACCGCTGCTGGACTCCATGTTCCCGGAACGGCACACGTGCAAGCCGCACGCCTGTCCGGACAATCTCGTCTTCGTCTCGCACAACAGCGCTGCCCACTGGGCTCAGACGGCCCTGTGGACCGCGGCCTCGGTGGCCCTCTTCGTGGCAGCTTTTGCGCTGCTCGTCGGCCGCTGGCGACGCGGCACGCCGGCACTGCGGCGCATCCTTCGCCCTGTCTATCTGGCCGGCGGGCTGAGCGTCGTACTGCTCGCAATCGGCTTCATCGTGACGCCGTTCTCCGGCTTCGGCGGCACCCTCGTGAGCGTCGCGCTGATCGTGACCTTCACCGCGGTGCCGTTCCTGTTCCTCGCGGGTCTGCTCGGTACGACAATGGCGCGAGGCGCCGGGCTGGGCACGATCTTCAGCTCGGTACCCGAGCGCGCCAGCCCGGGCGAGGTGCAGGAAGGCCTGCGACAGGCGCTGCGCGACAACACAGCGCAGGTTGCGTACTGGTACGGCGAAGGCGGGCACTACGTCGACGTCGACGGCAATCGCTTCGAGTTGCCGCCCGACACACGCAGTCGCGTCGTCACCCGGCTCGACTACGCCGACGACCCGGTCGCTGCCATCGTGCACGACGCAGCGCTGCTCGAAGAGCCCGAGCTACTGGAAGGAATCGCGAACGCCGCGCGCATCGCGCTCGAGCGGGACAAGCTGCTGGTTGAGGTCCGCGCCCGCGCCCAGCGCTACTTCGCCCTCCTGCAGGCGATGCCCGACCTGATGTTCCGCATCTCGAAGGACGGGGCGTATCTCTCCTACAACGCGCCCAATCCACACGATCTCATCGTGGACGAGGTCGTCGGCAAGACGCTCTGGGACCGCCTGCCACGCGACCTCGCCGACCGCGTGCTGACGGCGGGACGGGCCGCGCTGGCCGGAGAGCCGAGCGTGATCGAGTATGCCCTCGACTTCGACGACGAGACCCGCCATTACGAAGGACGCTTCGCCGCCAGCGGGGACGAGGAGTTCCTGATGATCGTCCGCGAGATCACGCAGCGAAAGCAGCAGCAGCAAGAGCTGGAAGCGTCACGCCAGCGCATCGTCGCGGCCGGCGACGATGCGCGCCGGAAGCTGGAGCGCAACCTCCACGATGGTGCGCAACAACGACTCGTCTCGATCTCGTTGTCCCTGCGGCTGGCGCAGGGCCAGCTCGAGAAGAATCCGGGGGCTGCGCAAGAGGTGCTCGAGGCTTCACGAGAAGAGCTGGCACGCGCCCTGGAGGAACTGCGCGAGCTGGCCCGGGGAATCCACCCGGCGGTGCTCACCGACCGTGGGCTCGAGGCGGCGCTCGAGTCGCTCGCGGCTCGCGCTCCCCTCCCGGTGGAGATCGAGGGGCCGCTGGTGAGCCTGCCGGCTGCCGTCGAGGCTGCGGCCTACTACGTCGTCTCGGAGGCGCTTGCAAACGTGACGAAGTACGCCCAGGCTTCCTCGGTCAAGGTGACGGTCGAGCAGGTGAACGGTTGTGCGC
>DASVEU010000125.1:0-2091 GCA_036380395.1 Gaiellaceae bacterium | reverse complement strand
CCGTGCCGATTCGGTCGATCTACGAGACGCGCCGGCATCCCTGGGTGCAGCTGCCGGACGGCATCGAGCGCGAAGCCTGAGAGTCAGCCGCTCTCGCGTGCGCGAGAACGACAAAACCGCGGTCTCTTAGAAAGAGTTGTGTGGGCGAGTGTTCGGGAATGTCCCCCGGGGCGCTTCGTCCCCGGTCGCAACTACGCGAAGGTCTGTGGGTGATGGTCGCCTGTGGCGGCGCATACGTCGCGAGTCGGTCAACGCTCACGCGGTTAGTGTCCTGCGGGTGAAGGTCACCGCTGAGGCGGCGCGTCGCTTTCTCGTTGCGCGGCACTTCCTCGCGCCTGCGCGGTCTCTCGCGGGAGGCCTCGACGGGGTGCTCGAGGTCTTCCGGAAGTTCGGGTCGATCCAGTTCGACCCGATCGCGGTCGCCGGCCGGAACCACGACCTCGTGCTGCACGCGCGCGTCGCCGGCTACGAGCCCGCCTGGTGCGACGTGCTTTACGAACGCCGTGAGATCTTCGAGTCGACCAACAAAGCGCTGTCGTTTGTCCCGACTAGCGAGTTCCCCTGGTTCCGTCATGTCATGGGCCGCAAGGGGCCCCGGTTCCACGCCGCGGCCCTCGCCGAGAACACCGCGGTAGCCGAGCGCGTGCTCGAACGGATCCGCGCGGAAGGACCACTGTCCTCACTCGACTTCGAGCGAGAGACTGGTCCGACGAAGGACTGGTTCGGGATGCCGGAGAACGCCGTGCGCGCCGTACTCGAGGCATACACCGTCACGGGCGCGATCGGCCTCGCACGGCGCGACGGCAATCGCCGGTACTACGACCTCCTCGAACGGCTGCTCCCGGCCCCGTTGCTCGGGCAGGAAGTGCCCGAGCGAGAGCAGCTGCTGCACAAGCTCCTGTCCCGGTACCGCGCCCACGGCCTGCTTGGCCCCAGCGGCGCCGGCGGCACATTCGCCCGTATCGCCGAGCCGAATGCGCGCAACGAACTCCGCAAGGAGCTGGTCGAGCTCGGCGCGCTCGTGTCCGTCGAGGTCGAAGGCGTGCGTGGCAAGCGCTTGGTCCTCGCCGAGGAGCTCGCGCTGCTGCAGGCGCCCCCGGAGCCGACCCGCTCCGTCGCGTTCATCGCCCCGTTCGACTCGCTGCTGTGGGACACCGCCCTCCTCTCGAGCCTGTTCGCCTTCGACTACGTGTGGGAGGGCTTTTTCCCGTCGGCCAAGCGCCGTTGGGGCTATTACGTGCTCCCGATCGTCTTCGGGGACCGCTTCGTCGGCCGCATCGAACCGCGGATCGACCGGGACCGAGCCCGCGTGGAGGTGCTCAACGTCTGGTGGGAGGACGGCTTCGCGCCGCGCCGCGCCGACGGATTCGTCGACGCGATGCGCGACGCGCTCCGCGCCTACCTGCGCTTCGCCGGCGCTGCCTCGCTCGACTGGGCACCCCATCTCACAACGGAGAAGCGGCTCTTCCTCACCCGCCCGTGACGGTTGCGATGAGTTTCCGGCTCGCCGCGAGTCTCATTTAACGATCCCTGTAACGTCCGATCCACGCTCGACGGAAGGAGCCGAGATGTCTGAACACAAGATTGGAACACGCGAGGAATGGCAGGCGGCCCGGGGCGAGCTCGCCAAGCTTGAGGCGCAGCAGGCGGAGCGAAACGAGGAGATCACGAGCAAGCGTCGCGATCTCCCCTGGGTCCCGGTCGAGAAGGAGTATGAGTTCGACACCGAGGACGGCAAGAAGACCCTCGCCGAGCTCTTCGACGGGCGCTCGCAGCTGCTCGCCTACAACATCATGTTCGGGCCGGATTACGAGATCGGCGCCTGCCCGGGGTGCTCGAACCTGGGCGATGAGCTGGACGCCACCCGCGTCCATCTGAACCACCGGGACGTGACGCTGATCTGTTTCTCGCGCGCGCCGATCGACCGGCTGACCGCCTACAAGGAGCGGATGGGTTGGCAGTTCCCATACGTCTCGACCTATGCGACGGAGTTTCCGTTCGACTTCGGGCTCGCCCTCACGCCGGAGCAGGCGCAGGAGATCCCCGAGGTCAAGCAGATGATCGACAGCCCGCCCGGGTGGCTCGCCGACT
>DASVEU010000124.1:0-3297 GCA_036380395.1 Gaiellaceae bacterium | reverse complement strand
TTCTATTCGGCGCACGTCGGCGACTTCGTCTCGCGACATGTCGATCACGCGCGCAGCGAGCAGTTCGTCTTCCTCGGGTGGGCGACGCCGCTCGTCGCTCTGGCCGGCCTGGTGCTGCTCATCCGCGCCCGCCGCTACGCGCTCTCAGCCATTCTCGGCTTCGGTGCGCTCGTACCGATCGTGCTCGCGCTCGGAACGCGCACGCCGGTCTACTCAGCGCTCTGGCACGCGCTGCCGCCGTTCCGCTTCCCGCGCGTCCCGGAACGACTCCTGCCGATCGCCTGCCTGTCCATCGCCGCGTTGTTCGCGTACGCCGTGGCGCAGAGCAGGCGCAGGATTGTCGTCGTGCTTGCTATCGCTTTGCTCTTCGTCGACCTGCACGCGCGCATCTACGGCAAGTCCGCGCCGGGCGATCCAGCTGGAGCGGTGCCGTCTGCGGCCGGACGTCTGCTCGAGCTGCCCGTCTTCGATCCCGGCGTCCATTACGGCAGCGCCTACCTCTGGTACGACACCTCAGCGCAACGTCAACGGCCCGGCGGCTACTCGACGACGGCCCCGAAGCCGGCGAAGACGGTCGCCGACCGTCTCCAGCGGCTCAACTGCGGCGACTGGAGCGGCGACATGGTGGGTGAGCTCGAGCGCCTCGGCGTCGGCTCGATCGCGCTGCACCGCGGGCTCTACGTGCACAACCCGGCAGTACCGAGCACGGGCTGGTTCGCCTCGCGCGGCCTGCTGGCGCACGGTTGGCAGGTGCAGCGCACCGCCGGGCCTGTGTGGCTCTTCGAACGCGCCGGCAGCGGCCTTGCACCTAAGCGCATCGAGCCTGCGCGCTCCGGCCCCGTCTTCTGCCAGGGCTGGTTCGCCGAGACCGCCGGGGTGGGGCGGTACATGAGCGAGACCCACGCGCCGTTCTGGATCTACGGCAGCGGCAGGCTGAAGCTCGACTTCGCGCCTTCTTCGCTCAGGCCACGCGTGACGATCGACAGTCGCTCCGGTTCCGAGCTGCGGTCTGAAGGGTGGCACCTCGTCACCGTCGACGTCGACCGGTTGCTCAAGGTGGCGGGCCAGCAGCACCGCGTCGGGCTGAGGTTGGTCCGCGTTACTACATCCCCATAGCGTGGTACCCGGAGTCCACGTAGAGCGTCGTTCCGGTCACGTTCCTCGCGTCGTCGGAAAGCAGATACGCGGCGGCGGCGGCGACGTCGTCGGCGTTGACGTGCCGGTGTAGCGGCGAACGCTCCTCCACGATCGCCTCCATCGTCGGGAAGCCGGCGATCGAGCGCGCGGAGAGCGTGCGCACGGGCCCGGCGGAAATCGCGTTGACGCGGATGTTCTTCTGTCCAAGGTCCCAGGCGAGATAGCGCACCGATGCGTCGAGCGTCGCCTTCGCAACGCCCATGACGTTGTAGTGCGGAACGGCGCGCTCGCCTCCGAGATACGTCATCGTGAGGATCGAGCCGCCGCCACGTGCCTCCAGCAACGGCTCCGCAGCCCTCGCACACGCGACCAGCGAGTAAGCGCTCACATCGAGCGCCATCCAGAAGCGATCACGCGGCGTGTCGGTGAAGCGGCCTTCGAGATCCTCCGCCGCCGCGAAGGCAACCGAGTGCACGAGCAGGTCGAGCCCGCCGTCGAACATGTCGCCGACTTCGCGAAAGACACGCGCGACGTCTTCGTCGGAGCGCACGTCGCATTCGGTCACGAGTGGGCTCGAGATCGACTCCGCCAACTCGCGGACGCCCTTCTCGATGCGTGCTCCCTGGTACGTGAACGCGAGCTCGGCCCCGGCGTCCGCGAGCCGCTTGGCAATCGCCCAGGCGATCGACCTTTTGTTCGCACACCCAAGAACCAAACCACGCTTGCCTTCGTAGGTCACGCTCATTGCGCGAGCATAAATCCATTCGGCTACATTGCGGTCCCCTTGCGCCGTTTAGTGGGTCTCCTTGCAGTTGCGGCGGCGCTCGCGTCGGCAGGCCCGGCCGACGCCTCCCTCGTTCACATCGATCGCACCTTCGGGGACCTGACGGTCCCGCGCTTCCGCACAGGAACGCTCACGATCCCCCGAAACCAGGCCTCCGGCCGCATTCGGGTGATCGTGGGGCTGCAGCTGGCCCCGCTCGCGGCCGCATACGGCCGCAACCTCGCCGGGCTCGGTTCGACGCACAGGCTCGACGTCTCGAGCATGAGCTCGCGCCTCTATCTCGCCCGAATCGTCACGGCGCAGCGCGTTGCTGCGGCCCGGCTTCTGCGGGCGATCCCGGCGGCGCGAATCGGCCGCCGCTATCAGGTGGTGCTCGACGGATTCGTCGTCACGCTCCCGGTGACGAAGCTTCCCCGCCTCGCCCGCCTCGGGTTCGTGCGGAAGGTCTACCCCAGTGTCCGCTACCACCTCGCCACCGACACGAGCCCGTCCGTGATCGGAGCCACCGAACTGCAGACGCTCACCGGTGTGAAGGGCGACGGGATCAAGATCGGCATCGTCGACGACGGCGTCGACAGCACGAATCCGTTCCTGAATCCAGCCGGTTACTCCTATCCGGCAGGCTTCCCCAAGGGCGGGCGCAAGTGGACGACGCCGAAGGTCATCGTGGCGCGAGCGTTTCCGGGACCGAATTCGGGCCGGCTGGGCCGCCTTCCGATCGACCGCGAAGCTTCGTTTCACGCCACCCATGTCGCGGGCATTGCCGCTGGTGACGCGGGAACGTGCTCTCCGGGAGGCGCTGACCACCCGCCGACGTGCGGGCTCTCCGGCGTCGCCCCGCGCGCGTGGATCGGCAACTACCGGGTCTTCAACGTCCCGACGCCGATCGGACACATCGCCAACACGCCCGAGATCGCCGCGGCATTCGAGTTCGCCGTGCGCGACGGTATGGACGTGATCAACTTTTCCGGCGGCGGCGCGGAGACCGAGCCCGCGAACGACGCGATGATCGACGTCATTCGGAACGTGGCGGCTGCCGGCGTCGTGCCGGTCATCTCGGCGGGTAACGATCGCGACCAGTTCGGCATGGGCACGGTCGGCTCGCCGGGATCGGCCCCCGAGGCGATCAGCGTCGCGGCGGTGTCGAACACGCACGTCTTTGCCCCCACGCTCTCGGCGCGCACGGCGGGAGCGCCCGACAACCTGCGGAGCATCGCGATCGTCGGCGCCGGCGGCGGCCGCTTTCCCGACACGTTCCGCCTCAGCGGTCACCGACTGGTCGACGTCGGCGCGCTCACAGGAACGGACGGGAAGAGTGTCGACCGCCGTCTCTGCGGTCCTGACGACGACACGAACAATCCCGATAGATCGCAACT
>DASVEU010000123.1:0-6053 GCA_036380395.1 Gaiellaceae bacterium | reverse complement strand
CGATCCCGGGCCGACGGGAGTGGATGAGGCCGTCTTCCTGATCCGGCCGAATGCCGGCCTTCCCTTCGGTCCGGTCGCCGAGACCGCGTCCGGCGGGGAGCTGTCTCGCGTCGCGCTCGCGATCGCCGCGGTCGGCGGTGGCGAGACGCTGGTCTTCGACGAGATCGACGCCGGGATCGGCGGCGAGACCGCTCACGCGGTCGCCGAGGCGTTGCGCGCCCTCGCCGGCCGCGCTCAGGTCGTGACCATCACGCATCTGCCGCAGATCGCGAGCGTCGCCGATCGGCATTTCCGGGTCGAGAAGATCGCGGGTGACCCGACTCACACGCGCATCAACCTCCTCGACGATGCCGAGCGGCGCGACGAGTTGCAGCGCATGCTCGGCGGGCGAGAGTTCCTCTCGAGCGTACAAAAATGAGTTTCGTCGAGCTCACCGGGCATGCGAAGTTGGACCGCCGCACGAAGAATCTCGTCAAGAGGCTCTCTGCCGACGACATTGCGATCATCGACCACACGGATCTCGATCGCGTCTCGGCGGAAGCACTCCTCGAGTCCGGCGTGCGCGTCGTGGTGAACGTCGCTCCGTCGCAATCCGGCCGCTTTCCAAATCCGGGACCGCTCGCACTCGTGCGCGGAGGCATCCGCCTGATCGATGTGACGGCTGACGGTCTCTTCGAGCACGTGAACGAGGGGGAGTTGCTGACCGTGCGCGGCGCCGGTCTCTACCGCAATGGAACGTGCCTTGCGACGGGACAGGTGCTCGAGGAGCGTGACCTCGAACGGAAGCTCGCCGAACAACGCGGCAGGGTCACCGAAGCGCTCGAGGCGTTTGCAGAGAACACGATGCGCTACCTGCGGGAGGAAGGAAAGCTGCTGGCGGAGGGGATCGAGTTTCCGCCACTGAAGACGGGCTTTCGTGACCGCCATGCGCTTGTTGTCGCGCGTGGCCCCGGCTACAAGCGCGACCTGCGCATGGTGAAGCCCTACATCCGCGCTTTCAAGCCCGTGCTGATCGGCGTGGACGGCGGCTCCGACGCCCTACTCGAGGCCGGCTACAAGCCCGACGTGATCGTCGGGGACATGGACTCCGTGTCGGACAAGGCATTGCGGAGCGGCGCGGAGGTTCTCGTCCACGGCTACCTCGATGGCGTAGCGCCGGGGGAAGAACGCGCAGCTCAGCTCGGCGTGAAGTACGAGGTCGTGCGAGCGACCGGGGTCAGCGAGGACGTCGCACTGCTACTCGCACAGGAGAAAGGCTCGGAGCTGATCGTTGCCGTAGGCACCCATTTCAATCTGATCGAGTTCCTCGAGCGCAACCGCGCCGGGATGTCGTCGACGTTCGTGACGCGCTTGAAGGTGGGCGAGATCCTGATCGACGCCAAAGGCGTCTCCCGCCTGGCGAGCAGACAGGTCGGCATCTGGCCATTGGTGCTCTTCACGCTCGCGGGACTGGGCGCGATTGCCGTCGCGATCCTGGTCTCTCCGGCACTACGCCATCTGCTCGAGTACCTCGCACAGCGACTGCGCGACCTGCTCGGGATCGGTTGAAACTAGGCTGCAGGCATGGCTCGAGCCGCGGCTTCGCGTGAGCTACTCGCAGCGCGGGAGGACGTCTGGTCGTTCGTCGCGGAGCCGCATCATTTTGCGGACTGGTGGCCCGGAATCGGCGGCGTGCAACCCGACCGGCGCGGGTTCGCCGAAGGAGCGCGCTGGGGCATCAGCGGCACGGACCGGCCCACGCTGCTACGACGTGCGACGTCCAGCGGCATGCTGCTCGTGACGGGCATAGAAACGCCGAAACGATTTGCCTGGAGGTTGACCGGCGACCATATCGACGCCGAACTTCGACTCGACGAGCGTGGGGCGGACCGCACGATCGCGACGCTCAACATCGAGGCGCCGTGGCTCTACGGCTTCAGCCGCGCCCTGCCTCGTAGGGCGCTGACTCGTCTGCACGCCTTGTGCCAGACTGCCGCTGAGCTCTAACGAGCTCCTCGCCCCCTTATGTTCGATTTCCGCTACCACGTCGCGTCCCTTGCTGCGGTCTTCTTTGCGCTCGTCATCGGCATTCTGGTGGGCGTTGCGCTCGCCTCACACGGGCTCGGCAATACGGAGCGGAAGCGGCTCGAGGAGGACCTGCGCCGCGCGGAGAGCCAGGCCGACGTACTCAAAACGCAGGTCGCGACGCTCATGAACGAGGGCGCCGGCAATCGTGCCTTCGTCGAAGGGACGTACAAGAGCGTTATGACGAACAGGCTCAAGGGCAAGAAAATCGCCGTCCTCTTCATCGGCTCCTCCGAGAAGGCTCGCCGGACTGAGATAACGCAGGCGCTCGCCGACGCAGGCGCAGGCACACCCCTGCGAATGAGGTTCGTCCAGGTCCCGATCGACCCGGCTGCGTTGGCGAGGAAGCTCGCGACGAAGCCGTTGCTCGCAAGCTACTCCGCCCCGGATCAGCTACAGAACCTCGGTCACGACCTGGGGCAGGAGTTCGTTGCGGGGACGGATACGCCGCTGTGGATCGCGCTGCAGAGCCTGATCGTCGAGGAGAAGGCGGGCCCGTCGAAACCTCCGGCGGACGGCGTTGTGATCGTTCGCACTGCGACGTCTCAGACCGGTCCAACCGCACTCTTCCTCAAAGGTCTCTACGCCGGGCTTGCCGACGGTGGCGTCCCTGTAGTCGGCGTTGAGCGTACGAACGATCCGGGAAGCGCAATCAGAGCGTTCCAGCGGGCCGGTTTTTCGACGGTCGACGACATCGAGACGCGGATCGGGAAGCTCGCGCTCGTCGCCTTGCTCGCCGATCCGACTTCAACAGGCGCTTTCGGTACGAAGAAGACCGCCCAGGCCCAGTTGCCGCCCATTTCCCCGCTGACGGCCACGGCGGGTGGATGAGCCGCTGACCATCCTCGTCCCGGCTCGAGACGAGGAGGCGGCGATCGGGTCGACCGTCTCGCGGTTGCGCAAAGCGTTTCCGGAGGGGGAGGTGATCGTGGCGGACGACGGCTCCCGCGACCGCACCGCCGAAGTCGCCGAAGAAGCGGGCGCCCTGGTCCTGCGCTTGCCCCGTCGCGGCAAGGGCCAGGCCTTGTCGGCTGCCGAGCGCGCCGCGCCGCCGGGAGCGCTGCTGCTGTGCGACGCCGATCTCTCGGGCGAGCTCGAGCCCCTTCTCCGGGGGGACGGCGATCTGAACATCGCCGCGTTCGCGGAACAAGTCGGAGGCGGCTTCGGTCTCGCGAAGCGCGTGGCCCGTGGACTGATCGAGGTGCTCGGAGGGCTCGACGTGCGCGAGCCCCTCTCGGGCCAGCGCGCGCTCTCTGCCGCCGCGCGGGCCGCGTGCTTCCCCGTTGCCGCCGGGTTCGGCTGCGAGGTGCGGATGACGATCGATGCAGCGCGCGCAGGCTTGCGCGTCTTCGAGGTGGAGCTTCCGCTGGGCCACAGATCCACGGGCCGCGACCTCTCCGGGTTCGTGCACCGCGCGCGGCAGCTGCGCGACACGGTCTATGCCTGCGGGCCGCTCGGGATCAACTTCCGAGGCCTGCGCCTGCCCCTCGTCGGCTGGAAGGTCGGTGCAACGGGCGGTCCCGCCGCCGCCGCGGTGGGCGCCCTCGGCCTCGCCGACGACCTGTGGAGCGGACCCGAACGAGGCTTCGGCGCCCACCTGCGAGCCGGCCGGACGACCGGCGTCCTCAAGCTGGTCGGCATCCCTGCGGTCGGGCTGCTTGCGACCCGGCGGGTCTCCGGGGCGCTGCTCGTCGGTCTCGCCGCCAACGTACTCAACCAGCTCGACACGCGCCCCGGCCGCGCACTCAAGGCGTACCTTGCTGCCGCCTTGCCTCTGGATGCTCCGGTCGGCGTCGCCGTCCTGCTGCTTCCATACGATCTTCGGGAGATGGCGATGCTCGGGGACGCGGGGTCGAACGCACTGGGCGCCCTGCTAGGCTTGAATTCCGTGAAGCGATTCACGGGAAGAGGCCAGTGGGTGGCGATCAGCGCCCTAGCAAGCCTCACCATCCTCGGAGAGCGAAAGTCCATCGGTGCCTGGATCGAACGGGCCCCCGTTCTTTCGTGGATCGATCGGCTGGGCAGAGTATGAGCTCACCAGCCTCCCCAACGAAGTACGTCTTCGTCACGGGCGGCGTCGTCTCGGCGCTCGGGAAGGGGATCGTCGCGGCTTCGCTCGGCCGGCTGTTGAAGGCACGCGGGTTGCGTGTGCAGGCGCAAAAGTTCGATCCCTATCTCAACGTCGATCCCGGCACGATGAGCCCGTTTCAACACGGTGAGGTGTTCGTCACCGAGGACGGGGCGGAGACCGACCTCGACATCGGTCACTACGAGCGCTTCATCGACGAGAACCTGACGCGCGCGGCCAGCCACACGGCCGGTGCGATCTGGGACTCGGTCCTGAGGAAGGAACGCAAGGGCGAGTTTCTGGGCGCGACCGTGCAGGTGATCCCGCACATCACGAACGAGATCAAGCATCGGATTCGAGCCAGCGCCGTCTCGACTCCGACGGACGTGGTGATCAGCGAGATCGGCGGCACGGTCGGCGACATCGAGTCGCTCCCGTTCCTCGAGGCGATCCGCCAGTTCCGCCGGGAGGTCGGCGCGGAGAACGTCCTCTACCTGCACGTGACGCTTGTGCCGTTCCTGGAAGCGGCCGGCGAGCTGAAGACGAAGCCGACGCAGCACTCCGTCAACGAGCTGCGCCGCATCGGAATCCACCCCGACATCGTCGTCTGCCGTTCGCACGAGGAGCTGTCCGCGGACATCCGCGAGAAGATCGCGCTGTTCGCCGACGTCGAGCCGGAAGCGGTGATCGCGAGCCCCGACGTCCCCGATGTCTATCTCGTTCCTTCGCGGCTGAAGGCCGAAGGGCTCGACCGTCTGGTCGGCGAGAAGCTGGGTCTGCCGGCCACCGAGGCCGACCTGGGCGACTGGCTCGACCTGAACGAGCGCATGCAGCAGAGCGAGGAGATCGTCGAGATCGCGCTCGTCGGCAAGTACGTGAAGCTGCAGGACGCCTATCTGTCCGTGCACGAGGCGCTCAAGCACGCAGGCGCGCACCACGGGGCGAAGGTGCGTGTGAGCTGGGTCGATGCGGAAGGGATGTCGCTGGAGGAAGCAACCGGGCTGCTCGAACAGGTCGACGGAGTGCTCGTGCCTGGCGGTTTCGGCTCCCGGGGCTGGGAAGGAAAGATCCTCGCCTGCCGCGTCGCGCGCGAGCGCGAGATCCCGTATCTCGGGATCTGCCTGGGCATGCACGTCGCCGTCTCCGAATTCTCGCGGCATGTGCTCGGCCTCGACGGCGCCAACTCCACCGAGATGGATCCCGAAACGCCGCATCCGGTGATCGACCTGCTCCCCGAGCAGAAGGAGATCGAGGATCTGGGCGGCACAATGAGGCTCGGCGCGCAGGCGGTCGAGGTGGTGGAGGGAACCCGTGCGTACGACGCCTACGGCGAGCCCGTCGTGCACGAGCGTCACCGGCATCGGTACGAGGTCAACAACCACTACCGCCCTGCGCTCGTCGACGGCGGATTGCTCGTCTCGGGCACGTTCCAGGCGGGCCGACTAGTCGAGATCGTCGAGCTGCCCGACCACCCCTGGTTCGTGGCGAGCCAGTTTCATCCGGAGTTCAAGTCGCGGCCGACGCGTCCGGCGCCGCTGTTCCGCGACTTCGTCGGTGCCGCACTCGTGCGCGCGAGAGAGCGGTCGGTAGTCGGCGCAGCCTCTACCGTCTAGCGCCCACAAATAAGATCGAGCGATGGCCTCCGAGGTCGTCGACCTTTTCACCGAGCTGGCGGCGCTGCCGAGCCCGCCGGGCGATGAACGCGCAGTCGCCGACGTCGTGATCGGCTATCTGCGCGATCTCGGCTTGTCGGTGGACGAGGACGACGCGGGCGCGAAGGTCGGCTCGAACATCGGCAATGTCTACTGTCGGCTCGAGGCGACGGACGGCGGCAGCCCGATCTTCCTCTGCGCACACCTCGACACGGTTCCGCCCGAAGGCCCGATCGAGCCGGTGATCGAGGAGGGTGTCGTGCGCAACG
>DASVEU010000122.1:0-2002 GCA_036380395.1 Gaiellaceae bacterium | reverse complement strand
TCCCAGGTGCGCGTCCGCCAGGAACCGCCGATCTGCTCGTTCGCGTCGAGGATCACGAATGAGCCGCCGTGCTTCATCAGGTAGTAGCCGACCGCGAGGCCGGCCTGGCCGCCGCCGATGACGATCGTGTCGAATGTCTCGGTGCTCGCGACTGCTTCGCTGTTGCTGTCGAGAGCTGCTTCCTGTGTCGCCATGATCGTTCCTCCACTGTCGAATGACCTTGACGACGACGTTAGGGCGGAGGCGAAGAGCGCGCATCGCGCGGATCCACCAACTTGCCACGGCGGCCGCATGGTCATTTCTGACCATGCGACGCGTCAGACGAGCTCGTGCTCGAATGCGAACGCGCCCGCCGCCGTCCGCGACGCGACGCCGAGCTTGATGAAGATGTTCTGCACGTGCCGTGCGACGGTGTGCTCGCTGATCACCAACACCGACGCGATCTCGCGGTTGGTCTTCCCGGTCGCCACCAGTCGCAGCACTTCCAGCTCACGCGAAGTCAATCCATGCGTTCCGTCGCGCTCGTCGGCTCTCGTGAGCGAGTCCACCGACGCGACGGAGGGCGCTGCGCCGAGCTGCTCGAAGAGCCTCCGCGCCGCGTCCAGCTCGAGGGCGAATCCATCTTCGTCACCGAGCGCACGGCACGCTCGCCCCACGAGGACACGCGTGAGCGCTACCTCGTAGGGAGCCTCCAGCTCCTGCCAGGCCTGGACCGCCCGACGCAGACTGATCAGGGCGCTCCCCGCATCGCCGGCGGCGAGCTCGAATGCGCCGCAAGCCTGCGCAAGGGAGGCCTGGAGCATGTCTGTCCCGTATTGAGCCGCGATCTCGCGCAGCTCAGCGCAGGCTACGCGCGCCGCGTCGACGTCGCCGGCCGCGAGCATGATCTCGACGTAGGTCGGCAACAGACCCGCGCGAGCCGCGCGATCAGTCGTCTCGCCCTCCGCCCGCCGAATCGCCGCCGCCGCCGCCTCATCCTTGCCCTGGGCAAGCCGGAGGAGCGCAAGTCCAGGTTGCGGTTCCAGACCGAGACGGCTCGCTTCCCGGTACGCCTGCTCAGCCTCCTCGAACCGGCCGCTCAGTCGCTGGACCTCGCCTTGCAGGTACCACCCTTTCGCAATCGCTCCCGGATTCATCGCCTCTGCGAAGCGCTCGCCCGCCAGGCGCGCCTCCTCCAGCGCTGCGGGCCAGTCCCCGTGCAACCGCAGGAGTTGGGCGCGATGCACGAGGCAGCGCCCTCGGAACGAGACCAGGTCCGGCTGCTGTTCGCACCAGCGTGTCAGTGCTGCCGTCCACTCGTGGGCGCGGCGCAGCTCGTAGACCTCTTCGCACGCGAGAATGACGCCGCAATACACGATGCCGCTGACGACGGGAGACACCTCTCCCGCAGTCACTGCCACCATCGCCTCGTCGAGCAGACTGAGGCCCTCGGCTACGCGGCCGCCTTTCGCGAGCACGGTCCCTTGAACGTGCACGGCGAGCGCGAAGAGGTCGACGTCGCCGAAGCGCTCGCCGATCTCGGCCGCTGCGGCGGCGGTAGCGGCCGCACCATCGAAGTCACCAGCCACCTCGTGCTGAAAGGCGACTGGCAGGAGCATGTAACCCTGCTCGACGGACTCGCCCTCTTCGCGCTCGAGCAACCGTTGAGCGCGGCCGAGCCAACCGGCGGCCGGCGCCATCTCTCCCCGTAGCGCAAGGTTCATCCCGATCCAGAACGCACAGCGAACCGCAGGTAGCGCCTCGCCCTCTTTTGCGTACGCAAGGTGCGCGCGCTCCAGCAACGGGATCCATTCGTCGACGCGGCCGAGCATGTGCGCCGCTATGGACAGCGACACGAGGTCCGAGCCCGAGAGGGGAGCCGCGCGCTCGGCGCGTCCCAGCAGCTCGTAAGCCTCGCTCCAGGCGGATCTCTCGTATGCCTCGCGGCCACGTTCCAGGTCGTCGGTGGTCTGCAAGAGACCCAATGTCCTCCAAACCAAGCCGATCGTAAAGTTAAGTTGCG
>DASVEU010000121.1:0-2302 GCA_036380395.1 Gaiellaceae bacterium | reverse complement strand
CGTCGCCGTCAATCACATTCTCCTGGCGGTGATGCTGAGGCTGGCTCGTGGGTTCACACTGCGTGAGACGGGACTCTTCGAGATCGAGTACGTCGCCACGGATCTCGTGCTCGCAGCGCTCGGGTTCGCCGTCTATGCCTTCTGGCAGTCGAACCCGTGGCTCATTCCCTTCGCGCTCACACCGCTGTTCCTGATCCACCGCTCGCTGAGCGTTCCGGCACTCCAGGCGGAGGCGCGAGTCGACCCGAAGACGGGGCTCTTCAACGCGCGCCATTTCGCCGCCGCGCTGGCGGAGGAAATCGGCCGCGCCCGCCGCTTCGAGCGCCCGATGTCGCTGATCATGGCCGACCTCGACCTCTTGCGGGACATCAACAACACTTACGGTCACCTTGCGGGCGACGCCGTGCTGAAGGGGATCGCCGAAGCCTTCCGTGCCCAGCTCCGCCATTACGACGTGCCGGCACGTTTCGGCGGGGAGGAATTCTCGATTCTCCTGCCGGAGACACCTCCCGAGCAGGCACTGGAGATCGCGGAACGGATCCGCCGCGCCGTCGCCGAGCGCACGTTCGACGTCGAGACCTCGAGCGAGCCGATCCGTGCGACCGTCTCGATCGGAGTCGCCGGCTTCCCGAAGGACGGCGCCGACGCGAACGAGCTCATCCACCAGGCTGACCTCGCCGTCTACCGCGCGAAGCTGCAGGGACGTAACCGCGTCCTCGGAGCGAGCTCCGAACCGCTGCTCGTGCCCGCGGATCGCTCGACGCGCTTGATCGCCGTGCCAGAGGACGGGGACCATCACGCACCGCTTGCGGCCGCGACCCAGGTCCAGCCCCTCGAGGAACGCCGCGAGGTGCGCCATCCGCGCCCACACGCGGTCCACGGTCCGCGCTTCCTCTCGCTCGACCGCCGGCTGAGCCTGATCGTCGGCCTCGTCAGCGCAGTCGGCGTGGGGGCCGGGATCATCGGCCTCGCCTTCAGCTGGACCTCGAAGGACCTGGTTGGCCTCCTGACCGTCGTCGGGCTGGTCGGAGTGGGGCAGGCTCTCGCGCTCGAGGCAGACGAAGGATCTGCTGTGCTCTCGGTCAGCGCCGTCGGCTGTCTCGCAGCCGCCTCGCTCTTCGGCTTCCGCGCCGCCTTGCCTCTTGCGCTCGCCAGCGTCGCAGTCGAGTGGAGCGCGCGGCGAGCGCCGCTGCACAACGTGCTCTTCAACGTCGGCGCGCTGACGCTGGCATCGCTCGCCGCGGCGAGCGTGTTCAAGATCGCTGCGTTCTTCCCGAACGGCACCGCGCACGAGCTCGCCGCCTCCGGCCTCGGACTGCTCGCCGGTACCGCCTACTTCGTCGTCAACATGGGTCTCGTCTCGCTCGCACTGGCACTCCAGGGACACGAGCGTTGGTGGTCGGTCTTCAGGGAGCGCTTCGCCTGGCTGCTGCCGCACTACCTCGTGTACGGCTTCATCGGCGGCGTGATGGCGCTCGCCTACGAGGCGGTCCAGCTGCTCGCGCTCGCGGTGTTCGCGGTGCCGCTCCTGCTGATGCGCAAGACGCAGGAGGCGTACCTCAAGCACACGCAACGCAGTGCCCAGAAGCTCCGCCAAGCCGCAGAGACGATCCAGTCGCAGAACGTCTCGCTCGAGCTGGCCAACAAGCTGCTCAAGGAGCGCTCGACGGCGGCGATGGAATCACTCTCGGCGACCGTGGACGCGCGGGACTCCTACACAGCAGGCCACTCGCGTCGAGTCCAGCAGCTTGCCCTCGCAATCGGCCGGGAGCTCGGGCTCTCGCACGCGGAGCTCGACCTGCTCGGGCATGCGGCGCTCTTCCACGACATCGGCAAGCTCGCGATCCCCGACGCCATCCTGCTGAAGCCCGCGAGCCTCACGCCTGACGAGTGGTCGTTGATGCAGCGGCACGCGGAGGAGGGGGCGCGCATCATCGACCGCCTCGGCTTCCTCAACGACGCCGTGCCCGCCATCCGCCACCACCACGAGCGCTTCGACGGCACGGGGTACCCGGACCGGCTACAGGGAGAGGAGATCCCGCTCGGGGCGCGGATCATCCACGTTGCCGACGCGCTCGACTCGATGCTGACGACCCGCATTTACCGCGCCGCCCGGCCGGCCGCAGAGGCCCTTCAGGAGCTCCGCCGTGCAGCCGGCACCCAGTTCTGCCCGCGCTGCGTCAGCGCCCTGGAGCGGATCCTGCCGCTCGAGACGATCCAGAGCGACGCGGACAGGGCTCGCCTCTCCCTCGTAGCTTCCTAGGAGGGATCAAGAAGCCTTAACTTGCGTTCTTTCCAGAAC
>DASVEU010000120.1:0-3754 GCA_036380395.1 Gaiellaceae bacterium | reverse complement strand
TCAAGCCGATCTCTATCACGGGCACGCGGCGGATCGTGGAGTTCGCCTTCGACTACGCGCGGCGCAACGGTCGCCACAAGGTCACGGCGGTGCACAAGGCGAACATCATGAAGTTCTCTGACGGCCTGTTCCTCCGAGTCGCACAAGAGGTCGCCGCCGAGAACGACGACATCGAGTTCAACGACCGCATCGTGGACAACATGTGCATGCAGCTCGTCCAGCGCCCGGAGGAGTACGACGTGCTCGTGCTTCCGAACCTCTACGGCGACGTGCTCTCCGATCTCTGCGCCGGAATGATCGGCGGGCTCGGGCTCGCCCCCGGCGGGAACTTCGGCGAGAGCATCGCGATCTTCGAGCCGACGCACGGCTCCGCGCCGAAGTACGCGGGCCAGAACAAGGTCAACCCGATGGCGCAGATCCTCTCTGGAATGTTGATGCTCCGTCACCTCGACGAGCGTGCGGCCGCGGACAACCTCGAGCGGGCGATCGCCGAGGTCATCCGGGAGGGCAAGAGCGTCACGTACGACATGAAGCCGACGCGCTCCGACCCGAGCGCCGTCGGCACCAGCCAGGTCGCCGACGCGATCATCGAGAAGCTCGGAGTACGCGTATGAGGCGCAAGGTGACCGTGGTCGGCGCAGGGAACGTCGGCGCCACCTGCGCCCAGGTCCTGGCGGCGCGCGACTACGCGAACGTCGTTCTCGTCGACATCAAGGAAGGCCTCCCGCAGGGGAAGGCTCTGGACATCAACCAGATGGGCGCGGTGCTCGGGTACGAGCCCCGGGTGACAGGCTCGAACAGCTACGGCGAGACCGCCGGCTCCGACGTCGTCGTCATCACGGCAGGTTTGCCGCGCTCGCCCGGAATGAGCCGCGACGACCTCGTCGCGACGAACGAGAAGATCGTCAAGGACGTGACCGAGAACGCGATCGCGCAGAGCCCGGACGCGATCCTGATCGTCGTCTCCAATCCCCTCGACGCCATGTGTCACGTGGCGAAGAGCGTTTCCGGATGGCGGAAGGAGCGGGTATTCGGAATGGCCGGGATCCTCGACACCGCACGCTTCTCGACGTTCATCGCCTGGGAAACGCAGGCGTCCGTCAAGGACGTCACCGCGATGGTCCTGGGGGGGCACGGTGACCAGATGGTTCCGGCCGTCAGCGCGACCACGGTAGGCGGGATCCCACTTGCAGAGCTCGTCGGCGCAGCCGACATCGACGCGATGGTGCAACGCACTGCAAAGGGCGGCGGAGAGCTCGTCGAGCTGCTGGGGACGTCGGCCTGGTACGCGCCCGGCGCCGCCGCCGCGCAGATGGTCGAGTCGATCATGCTGGACGAGAAGCGCGTGCTTCCGTGCACGGCCTACCTCGAGGGCGAGTACGGCATCGACGGCCTCTACATGGGCGTGCCGGTCAAGCTCGGATCCGGCGGGATCGAAGCGATCTACGAGCTCGACCTGAATGAGGACGAGCAGGCAATGCTGAACGAGTCGGCCGGCGCCGTGCGCGAAGTCGTCGGCTTGCTCACCTCGTAACCATGGATCTCGGTCTCAGAGGCCGCACGGCGATCGTGAGCGGCGCATCGGCCGGTCTCGGCCTCGCGACGGCCGAGGCTCTGGCGGGCGAAGGCGCGAACGTGACCATGCTCGCGCGGCGGCGTGACGTGCTGCAGCGCGAAGCCGACCGGATCGGTGCGCTCGCCGTGCGGGGTGACGTCACGAACCCGCGCGATCTCGAGGCAGTCGTGCGGCAAACCGTTGCCGCGTTCGGCGGCATCGACATCCTCGTGTGGAACAGCGGCGGCCCGCCGCCGGGACCGGCCGTCGGGATGAGCGCCGAATCACTCGAGGAAGCTGTCGAGCTGCTCTTCTTCCCGGCCCTGCGCCTCGTCGACCTCTGCCTGCCCTATCTGGTGCAAAGCGCGGGCGGTCGCATCCTCGTCTTCACCTCGGTGGCGGCGAAAGAGCCGACCGACCATCTCGCGCTCAGCAACGCCGTGCGCCCCGGTGTCCACGGCTGGGCAAAGACGCTTGCCCGCGAGCTCGGCCCTCGCGGGGTCACCGTGAATTGCCTCGCGCCAGGCCGGATCGAGACCGCGCGCCTCGCGCAGCTGTACCCGGAAGGACCGACCGAAGCCGACCTGAAAGCGATTCCGGTGGGACGCTGGGGCACGCCGCAGGAGTTCGGCGACGTCGCCTGCTTCCTCGCCTCCGACCGCGCCCGTTACGTGAACGGAGCGACGGTGGTCGTCGACGGCGGCCTCTCACGGGGCCTGCTCTAGTAAGTGTCCACGCTAGGCCGGTTGCTGTCGCCGTTCCGGCTCGCCTCGGCTGGGTTCATCGTGCTCGTCGCGACAGTCGCCATCCTGGTGACGCGCGGGAGCGACCAATACATCGAGATCCCTGACGACGCTCATCCGCTGGCCAACCTTGTGCAGGTGCCGGGCGCAAAACCGGACGATGACGGAGGCGGGATCTACTACGTCGACGTCCTGCTCAAGCCGGCGTCGTTGCTCGAGTCCTACGTCAAGTTCGTCCGCCCCGAGGGCTCCGACCTGATCCCGCGAGCGCAAATCGTGCAGCCTGGAATCTCAGATCAGGAACGCTTCGAGCTCGACCTTGCCACCATGAAGGCGTCCCAGTCGATCGCCTCGGTCGTCGCGCTGCGCGAGCTCGGCATACGCGTTCCCATCCGCCCCGACGGCGTTCGCGTCGTAGCCGTGACCTCGGACTCTCACGCCGCCGGCGTGTTGCGGCCCGGCGACGTCATCGTTGCGGCCGACGGCAACCCGGTGCTCACGCGAACCGATCTCGCCGCGACGCTCGCTCGGCTCAAGCCCGGGGCCCAGGTAAGCATCACCATCCGGCGTGGCGGGAAAAAACTCACGTTCCCCATCCGAACGACCGCCGACACCCAGAATCCAGGGCGGACGATCATCGGCGTCCTGCCGATCCAGGCACTGGGCGTCCGCCTGCCGTTCCCGATCAAGTTCAACCTCCAGAAGGTCGGCGGGCCGTCTGCCGGTCTCGCGTTCGCACTCGAGCTGTTGGAGAAGAAGGGACGCGACGTCGACCACGGCTACAAGGTCGCCGCTACAGGCGAGATGCAGCTGAACGGATCGGTGACGAGGATCGGCGGTATCAAGCAAAAGACGATCGGGGCTCGAAAGTCGCATGTCGACGTCTTCCTGGTGCCGGTCGATGGGGACAACGCACGCGACGCGAAGCGCTACGCGGGTGGCCTGAGGATCATCCCTGTGAAGAGTTTTCAACAGGCGTTGCAGGCACTGGCAACGCTGCCGCCGAAGAGCTAAAACACAGCAGTTTTCGGCAAGATCGAATCTGCCGGAAAATGCTTAGTTTTCCTGTGCGGCAACCCTTGTCTACGCCAGCCGTGTTCGTAGTATCACCGCTTGTCACTGCGGCCCTAATCTCTAGGCAGGGGAGAAAATTGAGTAAGCGGAACCAACTGACGTGCGACGACTGCTACTTCCGTCGCGCCGGGCTCTGTGCCCTTCCGACGGACGCGCCCTGCCCCACCTTCCGGCTCAATAGCCGGGGGTCACTCGTTCCACCCCGCCAGCCCCGCCTCGTACCGAGGCCGCTCGGCGACTTCGCGCAAGTAGCGGCAGCGGGCTAGGCGCTAAACCGGCGCGGGTTCCCGGACGAGGGCTGCGAGCCGGCGCACGCCTTCCCTGATCTCGTCCGGAGAGACGAAGCTGAATGCGAGCCGCGCCGTGTTCGGCGCACCTCCGA
>DASVEU010000119.1:0-9691 GCA_036380395.1 Gaiellaceae bacterium | reverse complement strand
AGGTTGTCCAACGCAACGCGCATCGGCTCCTGGGCCTCGTCTCGGACTTGCTCTTCGCGGCGCAGGTGCAGGCGGGCCGCGTAACGCTCGAAAGGGATCTCGTGAGCGTGCGCGAGCTCCTCGACGAGGCCGTCGCGGCTGCGCTCCCAACGGCGGCTAACCGTGAGATCGACGTGACTGTAAGCGCGGACGACGTCGCCCACGTGATCGGGGACAAGCAGCGGCTGGCACAGGTGATCGACAACCTCCTTTCGAATGCGCTCAAGTTCACGCCTCCGAACGGCTCGGTCGCAGTCTCCATGGTCGCTCGGGGGGCCACTGTCCTGATCGAGGTGGCAGACACGGGGCTCGGCATCTCGCCTGCGGATCAGAAGAAGCTGTTCACCCGCTTCTTCCGCACCGAAGCAGCGATGCGGAAGGCAATCAAGGGGACCGGCCTCGGTCTCTCCATCGTCAAGGCGATCGTGGAGGGTCACGGCGGCGAGATCACGGTCGAGAGTGCGGAAGGCAAGGGCGCGACGTTCAGGATCGTTCTGCCACTCGCCGCGAGCGTTCCTCTTCAACCGGTCAAGGAGGCAGCATGAACGGCAAGGTGAGCAAGTCTCAGGGAGACGACGTGACGACGCTCCTGATTGCGGACGACGACGAGGACATTCTGGAGCTCGTGCACCGCGGGCTCTCTGCGAGCGGCTACGAGATCCTCCTCGCCCGCGACGGCGCGACTGCGCTTGCCACGGCGCGTGAGCGGAACCCGGCGTTGGTCTTGCTCGACGTCGCCATGCCGACCCCGGACGGGTACGAGGTGACGTCTGCGCTGAAGAACGATCCCGCGACGAAGGACATCGTCGTGATCCTCTTCACCGCCCGCTCCGAAGCGTCGGACGTTGAGAAAGGCTACGCAGCGGGCGCCGACGACTACATCATGAAACCGTTCACGCTCAAGACGCTGCAGAGCCGCGTCCGAGCCGCGCTCGAGAAATAGGCGACCCGCGCCGTACTAGCGTTCGTCTGCGACTGCGGTGCGGAGCACCTCGACGACTCGGTTCTGGTCGGAGGCGTCGATCCGGGTGAAGAACGGCAGCGCGAGCGTTCGGCTCGAAACGTTCTCGGCGACGGGGCAAAGGCCCGGCGCAAACCCATACCGCTCGCGCATGTACGGCTGCAGGTGGATGCATGGCACGTACTCGGCCGTCGCGACTCCCTCCCGCCTGAGCCTGTCGATCACGTCGCCGCGATTCAGCCCGGCTTCGAGCTTGACCACATAGACGAACCACGAACGCTTGTGCTCGGCATCCCCGCCGGATGGGCTCTCGACACCGTCCACGTCCTCGAGCAGCTCCTGGTACCGGACGGCCGCTGCCTCACGGAGCTCGATGATCCGGTCGAGCTTCTCCAGCTGGGCCAGGCCGATCGCAGCCTGCACATCCGTCCAGCGATAGTTCAGGCCGAGCCGGACGTGATGAAACCACCCGCCGCCTCCGTCGTAGGAACGCCCCTGGTTCCTGAGGCTGCGGAGCAACCGCCACTCCTCCTCCGAATGAGTCGTGACGACCCCGCCTTCGCCGGTTGCCATCTGCTTGTTCGGATAGAACGCGAAGACCGCCGAAGGCCCATGCCCGCCGAGCGGACGACCGCGATACTCCGCGCCCAGCGACTCGCACGCGTCCTCGATCAGGGTCAGGCCGTGGCGGTCGGCGATCGCCCGCAGCTCGTCGAGCTCGCACGGCAGCCCGAACATGTCGACCGCCACGATGGCGCGGGTCCGTTCCGTGATCGCCGCTTCGACCGCACCCGGATCGAGATTGAGCGTCACCGGGTCGACGTCGGCGAAGACGGGTGTCGCACCCTCGAGGATGAAGCAGTTCGCCGAGGAGACGAACGACAGCGGTGACGTGATCACCTCGTCGCCGGGTCCGAGCGCTGCGATCTTGCAGAGCAGGTGCAGTCCGGCCGTGCCGCTGGAGAGCGCCGCCGCGTAGGGCGCGCCGACCCGCTCGGCAACCTGCTCCTCGAAGCGGTCGATCCAGGGTCCGAGCGACAGGCGCCCGGACCGCAGCACCTCGAGGACGAGCTCCTCCTCACGCTCGTCGAGCCACGGCCGGGAGAGTGGGATCTCCCGGACTGCTTCGGTCATGCCTCCGCTCGCGCCGGTTCGGTCGAGGCGTATTCGAGCCAGTGCGACCAGCGCTCGCTGCCACCGCGCACCGTGTCGAGGTACGCCTTCTGAATTTCCAGAGTCACGGGCCCAGGCGGCCCGATCGTCTGATCGTCGACCTCGCGCAGCGGAGTCACTTCGGCGGCAGTCCCCGTCATGAAGACCTCGTCGGCCAGATAGAGATCGGTACGGATCAGCTGCTTCTCCACGACGGAGTGACCGAGGTCCTGAGCGATCTGGATGATCGTGTCGCGCGTGATGCCGCGCAGGATCGACGCCGAGAGATCAGGCGTATAGATCGTCCCGTCCTTGACGATGAAGACATTCTCCCCGGAACCGTCGGCGATGTAGCCGTCGTCGGTCAGCAGGATCGCCTCGTCGTAACCAGCACGGTTCGCCTCCATCACCGCGAGCATCGAGTTCAGGTAGATGCCCGTTGCCTTCGCGACGTGCGGGATGACATTCGGCCCGACCCGAGTCCAGGACGAGATCTTCGCGCGGATGCCGTTCTTCAATGCCTCGGGCCCGAGGTACGTGCCCCAGGGCCAGCTCATGATCACGACGTCGACAGGATTGCCGGTCGAAGCGACGCCTAGCTCCCCGAACCCGAAGAAGGCAATCGGCCTGATGTAGCACTCGGCTACACCGTTCGCGCCGATGAGCTCCATCGTGGCGGATCGAAGCTCCGCCACCGTGTATGGGAGCTCCATGTTGAGGACCTGCGCGGAGCTCTGGAGGCGCTCCAGGTGCTCGGTCAGTCGGAAGACGGCACTGCCTTTCGGCGTCTCGTACGCGCGGATTCCCTCGAACACGCCGGAGCCGTAGTGGAGGCCGTGCGACCCGACGTGGATCTTCGCGTCGGCCCAGTCCACGAGCTCGCCGTTCATCCAAATCTTCTCGAGTTCCTGCATGAAGAGGTTTCTCCTTTTGGGGGCGACCGGAGGCGAATTCTACCCGCGCCGCACGTCGTCGACCTCCCCCTTCTAGCCTTCCCGAACGAGATCTGCGGTTTCCGCGTTCGTCACACGGGCGAGCTGGACCGGAGTCAATCCGAGGATGTGACGCGACGAGCCCGCCTCCAACCAGACGGCGTCGAAGGACAGGATCGACTGATCCATGAAGACGCGGTCTTCCGCGAAGGGAAAGACGGTCGCGGCAGCGGGCTGTACCTCGTCGCAGCCCGCCGCCGCGGCGAGCTTCCGCTCGTCGACGCTGCGGCCCACGGGAACGATCGCGACCATCGCAGCGCCGTTTCCATCGAACCCTTTTGCCGACAGCTTCTGGCCCGGCGGCGGCCCAGCCCCGGGCAGCAGCTCCTCGAGCCTCCCCTCGACGCCCGAGACTCGCAGGAACGCCGCAATGCGCTCTACCGCCTCAGGCCACACGTGGCGCAACCGATCTGACGCCTTCGCCGTTCTTCAACTGACAGTCAATCGACGGGAGACGACGATGGCCGAGCGCGAAGAGCGGATCGCGCACACCGAGGCGCTGTTCAGAGACGTCAACGAGAGAATCGCCGAAAGCGCCGACCGGTTCGACGCCGTCGACGCCGAGTTCGTCTGCGAATGCGCTGATCCCGAGTGCGCCGAAAGAGTTCCCGCGACACTCGATCAGTACGAGGAGGTCCGTTCCGACGGGACGCACTTCCTGCTGCACGCCGGTCACGAGGTACCCGAGGTCGAACGGGTCGTGAAAAGCCCGCACAAGCGCTTCGTCATCGTGGAGAAGTTCAACTCGGTCGTGGCGCGAACCGTTCGCCGCCTCGATCCACGCGCCGGCGACGCGCTGTAACTCACTCCAGCGAGATGAAGCGGGCATCGTCGAACTCCGAGTGGATCTGCTGAACCAGTTCCGGCGGCGCGGGTGAATCGATCGACAGCGCCATCAGTGCCTGCCCACCCTGGCGCGTTCGCGACACCGTCATGTTCGCGATGTTGACTCCCGCCGCGCCGAAGAGCGTCCCGACCTTGCCGATCACGCCCGGAACATCGTCGTAGCGGAAGACCACGAGCAGCGGTGCGAGCTCCATGTCGAGTTCGAAGCCGAGTGCGCTGACGAGCCAGAGCCGGTTGTCGTTGCCCATCGTCGTGCCGGCCACGCGGAGGGGCTCTCCACCGAAGACGGCCTCGACGCGCACGAGATTGGTGTAGTCGCGCGCCGACCGGCTTCGCTCCTCGCGGACGTCCACGCCGCGCTCCGCGGCGATCATCGGCGCGTTGACGTAGTTCACCGGCTGGTCGGAGCGTCCCTGGAACGCTCCGTTCAAAGCGGCGACCGTCAGCAGCCTGGTGTCGTACTGGGCCAGCGCACCGAAGTAGGTCAGCCGCAGTTCCTCGACGCGCCCTTCTGCCAGCTCCATGACGAGACGCCCGAGCTTGGCGGCGAGTGGGATGTACGCCCCGAGCACTTCGAGGTCCTCCGCGCCGATCACAGGGATGTTGACGGCATTCGACACGAGACCCCCTTGGAGGGCGGCCGCCACCTGCTCGGCGATGATCACACCGGCTCGATCCTGCGCCTCCTCGGTCGAGGCGGCGAGATGGGGCGTGACCACGACGTTGTCTAACTCCAGCAGCGGCCCCGAATACGGCTCGGTCGAAAAAACGTCGAGCGCGGCGCCGCCGACCTTGCCTGACTTCAGCGCATCGAGCAGGTCGGCCTCGTCGACGAGAGCGCCTCGAGCAGCGTTGACGATCCTGACCCCGTCTCGCATCTTCCCGAACGCGTGCGCGTTGAGCGATTCGCGGGTCTCGTCGGTTAGCGGCAGATGGAGCGTGAGGAAATCCGCGGCCGCGTAGACGTCGTCCTGATTCTCGACTCGCTCTACTCCGAGCTCGCGAAACCGGTCACGCGAGACGAACGGGTCGTACGCCACGACGCGCATGCCGAGCCCCGCGGCACGGCGGGCGACCTGCTGGCCGATCCGGCCGAAGCCGAGGACGCCGAGCGTCTTGTCGGCCAGCTCCACGCCGCCGTACGTCTTGCGCTCCCACCGGCCCTGCTTGAGCGCTGCGTGGGCCTGCGGGATGTTTCTCGTCAGTGCGACGAGCAGGCCGATCGTGTGCTCCGCCGCAGAGATGACCGTCGACTCCGGTGCGTTCGCCACGACGATGCCCCGCCGGGTCGCCGCTTCGACGTCGACGTTGTCGATCCCGACTCCGGCGCGTCCGATCACCTTCAAGTTGTCCGCGCGCGCGATCAGGTCCGCTGTCACTCTCGTCGCCGAGCGGACGATGATCGCGTCATAGCGCCCGATCGTCTCCGCGAGATCCGAGTCACCGTCGACGTCGACCTCGAAGCCACGGTCGCGCAGGAGGCGAACGCCGGCCTCCGCGATCTCCTCGCGGACGAGAACCTTGCTCAAACGGGAGTGTGCTCGGCCCAGGCTTCGAGCGCGCGGGTGACTGCGACGCCACGTTCGATCTCCGCGCCCGCGTCCGCCAGGACGAGCTCGACCGCCGCCAGCGCGGTGGTGATGTCGAAGATGTCGAACCAGCCGATGTGCCCGATGCGGAAGATCTTTCCCTTCAGATCGGCCTGGCCGTTCGCGATCGTGATCCCGAAGCGGTCACGCAATGCTTTGACGACCTCGGTCGAGTCGACGCCGTCCGGGGCGCGAATCGCGGTCACAACCGCGGATCGCTCTTCGTCCGGGGAAAACAGCTCCAGCCCCATTGCCTTCGCTCCTTCCCGGCACGCTCGCCCCAGCCGCGCGTGCCGATCGAACGCCGCCTCGAGCCCTTCGTCCAGCAGCAGCCCGAGCGCGACGTCGAGCGCCCGAACAAGGGAAACGGCAGGGGTGAACGGCGCATCGAGCTTCGCCTGCCCTTTGCGAGTGCGTTCCCAGTCCATCACGTAACGGGGAGAGCCGGCGCCCGTGGCTGCTGCGAGCGCAGCGGCAGAGACAGAGGCGAAAGCCAGACCGGGTGGGCACATGAGCGCCTTCTGGGAGCCGGACACGACGACATCGACTCCCCAGAGATCGGACTCGAGCGGCACAGCTCCAAGGCTCGATACCGCGTCGACGACCACGAGCGCGCCGGCGTCCTTCGCGACGGCCGCAAGGGCCTGCACGTCGCAGACCACGCCGGTCGAGGTCTCCGAATGCGTGAGGTACACGACCTTCACGTCGCCGGCATCGGCGAGCGCCGAGCGCAGGTCCTCGGGCTCGGGTGTCTCCCCCCACTCCAGCCGCGCGTGCACGAGGTCGGCGCCAAACGCCCTAGCCATTCCAGCCCAGCGCTCGCCGAAGTTTCCGGCCGAGAGGACGAGCTGCCGATCGCCCGGCGAGGTCAGGTTGGCGACCGCAGACTCGAATGCGCCCGTCCCTGAGGTCGTGAACATCAGGACGTCGTTCCGAGTCCGGTACACCTCCTGGAGCCGCACGAGGCAGCGCTCGTAGATCTCGCGGAAGTCGCGCTCGCGGTGGTGGATGATCGGTTTCGCGAGCTCTGCAAGAACCTCCGGGGGCACCGGAGTAGGCCCGGGAGTGAGCAGGTAGCGCTTCTCGGCCATCTGGTTTGAGACTAGCGCGGCCTGTGGCTGTCGAACCCGTAGGAGCGCACGTCTGCGTACAGCTGCCGGCCCCCTTGCGTACCCGGCAGCACGCACCAGCTCGAGCTCCGCAACGACGCGCTCTTCGGTCGCAAACGCCCTCACTACCCGGCCGCTTCGAGGCAATCGACACGAGCGATGTCTAACTTCTGCCCCGTCGGGGCAGTCTTAAGACTTCGACACAACCAGCCGACCTCGGCTGCGGCACAGTCACGAGGCGGCGTTGATCCGGGGGGATCACTCAGATGCACTCCAAACTCACACTCGCATTCGCGTGCGCCTGCGCCCTTGGTGTGGCGCTAGCCTGCGCTGCGACGATCCGCGCGGACTCGACCCCGGAGCCGCCTCCTGAAAGCACGACCGCTGAACCGCAGTGGACTCAGCGTGACATTCAGCGTCAGATCGACAGATACCGCCATGAGACGTGGCGGTGGCAACGCACGATGGGGCGCAAGCTCACCCGCAAGCTCGACGACCCGCCGGCGGATGTCCAGACGAAGATCGCGGTCTGGCAGCGGGTTGCGCTCAAGACGCGCGAGCGAGCCCAGAATCCGCCGCACAGGCGCCAGTGGCTCTGCATTCACCGTTTCGAAGGCGCCTGGACGGATCCGAATCCGCCGTACTACGGCGGCCTTCAGATGGACCTCAGCTTCCAGCGTGCGTACGGTGGCGGGCTGCTCTCCCGCAAGGGGACGGCGAACCACTGGACGCCGCTCGAGCAGATGTGGGCAGCCGAGCGTGCGCACCGCTCCGGCCGCGGGTTCTATGCCTGGCCGAACACGGCGCGGTATTGCGGCTTGATCTAGTGGTCAGACCACTACCGCAGACGCTCGACGTTGTCGTGAGCACGGACTTCCTCCACCTGCCTGTCACGGGTTGAGGCGTCCTCGGCTTCGTCGTCGACCTCGAGCAACTCGACGAAGAGCGCGCGGTAATGGCGTACCGAGTGCCGGAGGTCCTCCGTCGAAGCCTCGCCGCGCTCACTCGCGCGGGCAATGCCGTTGGCAGTCCGGTACTTCTCGACGACTTCGGGATGCTCGACGGAGATGTCCGCCGCACGCTGCTCGAAGTCGTCCACCGGGTAGCCGCGGTCTCGCATCACCTGTTGAACGAGGTTGTCCGCTTCTGAGACGGCGCCTGTCGGGTCGTCGACGAAGCGGCCTTGCGTTACCTGCCACTGCCGGAGATACCGCTCGCGTGCATCCGCCGACAGCGGCCGGAGCTCGAGCTCGTCGTGGCGTTGCTCACGCTTCCTGAGTTCCTGCTCAGCCTCTCGACGACCGCCGGTCTTGTCGACCGTGCGGTCGTACTCTCGGCCGAACCTGTCCCGCAACGAACGCGACCGTCGCGTGCGCAGGGCGCTGATCAAGATCCCGAGAATGACGATCCCGACCACCAGCCCGATCACGATCCAGACCCACGTGTCCATCTCGACTCCTTTCGGTCGCTAGGAAAGACCAGAGAGTTGGCCGTGGGGTACCCATGGGCGGGTCGGCGAAACTAGGCCAGTTTTTGGCGCAGAAGGTCGTTGACGACCTTCGGATCGGCCTTGCCTTCAGTCTCCTTCATCACCTGGCCGACGAAGAAACCGAGTAGACCCGCCTTGCCGCCTTTGTACGCGGCCACCTGTCCAGGGTTGGTCGCGAGGATGCGCTCGACAAGCGGCTCGAGCTCCGCCCTGTCGGCGATGAGCGCGTCGCCGAGATAAGTCTCCGCGCGGAATTCAGGATCGGCGCTCTCGGTCAGCGCACGCGTGAAGGTCTCGCGAGGAATCGTCGCTCTCGCCTCGATCAACTTTGCGAGCTCCGCGCCGTTGACGGCGGCGGGATCGACTCCGGTCGCGACGAAGTCGTTCATCAGGACGTTCGACGCCGCCTTCGCATCGATGCCGTCGAGGGCAACCTGCTCGTAGAGCGCGGCGAGGGCGGCCGAGCCGTTCAGCACCTCTGCGTCGTAGTACGACAAGTCGTACTGCTGCTCGAAGCGACGAATGCGCACGCCCGGCAACTCGGGCACCTCGGCACGTAGTCGGTGGACCACCTCGGCCTCCGGCTCGATGGGCACGAGATCAGGCTCCGGGAAGTAGCGGTAGTCGTCGGCCTCTTCCTTCCGTCTCCGCGGCGTGACCGTGTCCGACCTCACCTCGTAGTCGAGCGTTTCCTGGACGACCTCGCCGCCGGACTCCCAGGTCTCGATCTGGCGCCGGAGCTCCGCTTCGATCCCGCGGGCGATGTGGTTGAACGAGTTCATGTTCTTGAGTTCGGTGCGCGTTCGGTAACCCGTCTCTCCCACTTCGCGCACGGAGACATTCGCGTCTGCGCGAAGCGTGCCTTTCTCCATCTCCGCGTCCGAGATGCCGAGCTCGACGATGGTCTGGCGCAGCAGCTGCAGAAAGCGCTTCGCGTCGTCTGCCGAGCGGAGGTCCGGCTGGGTCACGATCTCGACAAGCGGCGTGCCACCCCGGTTGAAGTCCACGTTGGAGTGCGCCGACCCGACGATGCGACCGGTCTCGCCGCCGACGTGAATCGTCTTCGCCGCGTCCTCTTCGAGGTGAGCGCGCACGATGCCGACCTCGGTGTCCCCTTCGGGGCCTGGGACGACGAAGGAACCGGCGATGCAGAGCGGCTCGTCGTATTGCGAGATCTGGTAGCCCTTGGGATTGTCGGGATAGAAGTAGTTCTTGCGGTGGAAGACGGCGCGCTCGGCGATCCGGCAGTTGAGGGCGTGGCCGAGCTTGATCGTCCATTCCACCGCAGTCGCGTTCGGCACGGGCAGTGCTCCCGGGAAAGCAAGGCAGACCGGACAGGTGCGTGTGTTCGGTTCGCCTCCGAAGCCCGACTCGCAACCGCAGAACATCTTCGTGTCCGTCTTCAGCTGGACGTGGATCTCCAGGCCGATGACGGGTTCCCACTCAGGCATGCAAAAACTCCTCAGCCGTCGGCTTCGTCTCGTGGGGGAAACCATGTTTCCCCCACGGGCCCC
>DASVEU010000118.1:0-27000 GCA_036380395.1 Gaiellaceae bacterium | reverse complement strand
TTCCGCCGAGTGACGTGGCCGGCAATCCGCTATGCGACCGCCTACGGGGTCGTGCTGACCACGGCCCGCGCCCTCGGCGAGTTCGGCGCGGTGAGCGTCGTCTCCGGTCGTCTGGTCGGGCAGACGGAGTCGCTCACCCTCTACGTCCAGGATCGGTACCAGGCGTTCGACACCACCGGTGCCTATGCTGCTGCGGTGCTGCTCGCACTCCTGGCAGTGGCGACTCTCCTACTCATGACCCGGCTGAAGCCAAAAGAGGGAATCCAATGATCGAGGCGCGCGGAATCGTCAAGCGCTTCGGCGCCTTCACCGCCCTCGACGGCGTCTCCGTCGACGTGCCGACCGGCTCCCTGACGGCGCTCCTCGGCCCGAGCGGAAGTGGGAAGTCGACCCTGCTCCGGGTGATCGCAGGGCTGGAGCAGCCGGACGCCGGCGAGGTCTTCCTCGACGGCGAGGACGTCACCCGGCGGCAGCCGCAGGCTCGCGGCGTCGGCTTCGTCTTCCAGCACTACGCCGCCTTCAAGCACATGACGGTGTGGGACAACATCGCCTTCGGTTTGACGATCCGGCGACGCCCGCGCACCCAGATCAAGGAGCGCGTGTCGGAGTTGCTCGACCTCGTCCAACTCAGCGGCCTCGCGAAACGCTATCCGGCCCAGCTCTCCGGCGGCCAGCGCCAGCGCATGGGGCTTGCACGCGCCCTCGCGGTCGACCCGAAGGTCCTGTTGCTCGACGAGCCGTTCGGTGCGCTCGATGCGCGCGTGCGCAAGGAGCTGCGTCTCTGGCTGCGGCGTCTCCACGACGAGACTCACACCACGACGGTGATCGTCACGCACGACCAGGAGGAGGCGATGGACGTCGCCGACCGCGTCGTGGTGATGAACGCCGGCCGGATTGAGCAGACGGCTCCCCCACGCGAGCTCTACGACAACCCTGCCAACGAGTTCGTGATGTCGTTCGTCGGCCCGGTCAATCGTCTCGGCGACACGTTCATCCGCCCGCACGACGTCGAGCTGCTGCTCGAGCCCAACGGCTCGACGCAGGAGGCGATGGTGCAGCGTCTAGTGCATCTGGGCTTCGAGGTTCGCGTCGAGCTCGTTCGCGACGACGGCGAGACGATGTCGGCGCAACTCACCCGCGAGCAAGTGGAGGCCCTGGAGCTTCAGCATGGTCAGATCGTGTACGTCCGCCCGACGCGGCAGACGGTCTTCACCGATTAGCCCGCCTCCCTAGTGCGGTTGCCAGGCGTCGGGATTCGACGCCAGCTCTTCCACCGAGAGCGGCAGCTCGCCGCTGGCCAGATCCGCGATCGTCACCTGCTCCAACACGGCGCGAAGGCTCGCGCGGACCGCGATCCACACCTCGCGCAAACGCTCTGCTGATCCGGCGTACTCAACCTGCTCGGGGCCGACTCCCCGCACGTTGGCGATGGGGCCCTCGACGCCGCGAATCACTTCGGCCACGGTGATCTCGTCGGCCGGCCGCGCGAGCCAGTAGCCGCCGTCGACACCACGCTGGCTTCGCACGAGGCCCGCGTGTCGCAGGTCGCCGAGGATGTTCTCGAGGAACTTCAGCGGGATCTCCTGGGCCTGTGCGATGCGCTCTCCTTTTACGGGCCCGTCACCGCCGATGACGGCGAGCTCGATCACTGCTCGGAGCGCGTAGTCCGCTTTGGCCGAAACTCTCATTCCTGCATTCTGAGGGCGCAGCCGGTGGCCGCGCCCTCAGATGCGTTTCGGTTAGCCGAAGACGACGACGTAGAACGCGTGATCAGTCACAACGCCGTCGTTGTTCCGTGTCTGGGCGAAGAGATGGCTCGTCGTGTCGAAGCCGCTCGGGCAGGTCCTGCCTTCGCTGCCGCCGCCGCAGGGACCGGCGGTGGTCTCTCCGCGCTGGTCGCCTGCATCTCCGGCGTAGCCACCGCTCGCGAGGATCGGCTTGCCGGTAATGGCGCTACCGATGTTGAGGATGTAAGTCCCCGTGCTCGGGTGTGCGGCCAGCGTAATGCCGCCGGACTGCGCCGCGATGCCGCCGTCAGGGCGTACGAGCGCCCACTTGACCGACGCCGAACCGGTCGTCCCGGCGGGTCCGGCGGGACCTGCAGGGCCCGCAGGGCCGGCAGGTCCGGCAGGGCCGGCTGCGCCACGCGGGATCTGGCCGGCCTTGAAGTCGCGTGCCAGAAGCGAGTGGTCCTTCACCTGCACGGATGTGACGCTGTTGCGCGGGAGCGCTTTGCTCGCCGCGTAACCGGTGCCGCCGAGCACGAGCAGCAATGCCAGGCAAGCGATCACCATCGCGGGCGACGGCGTGAATCTCTTCAGCAAACGCATGTCGAATTCCCCCTTGTCGTGGGCGATTGAAGCTCCTTACCCTAGGAAGCGGGTTTTAGTGCCCTGTAAAGACCGCTCAAAGGCGCGGTAAAAGCTCGCTCTTTGCGAAGCCCATCCGCCTCTCCATTCCGCCGGGCCGCTCAGCCAACCAGCTCGCTCTCCTCTACAGGCCTTAATGGGAACTTAACGGAGCGCAACCGTGCGTTAAGCCCGCCCTCGGTAGAAACGAGAGCGTGCATCACTTCCTCCACCTCCGGAGCCGCGCCGCCGGGCTCTTCGCGGTTGCCCTCCTGGGCGGCGGCGTTGCGCTTGGCGGCGCGGCCGCGCTGGGGAAGCTTGGTGAGCACACGACCGTGATCCGCCAGGAGGTTGTGCCGAGCTCCTCGGCGCCCGCCGCCTTCGCGCAGGGCAAGCGGATGTCGATCAACGAGATCTATCGTGCGTCGGCGCCTGCGGTGGTGCACATCGAGACGACGTCGCGCGCGCAGCCGCCCTCCGACTTCTTCGGGAACCCGTTCGGAGCAAGTCAGACTCAGCGCGCACTCGGCTCAGGCTTCGTGATCGACAAGGCCGGTCACATCGTCACGAACTACCACGTCGTCCGGGGTGCGAACACGATCCAGGTGAGCTTCTCGGACAACGAGCGCTTCAAGGCCAAGGTAGTGGGCGTCGACCCGTCGACCGACAGCGCGGTGCTGCAGGTGCACGTCAAGTCGCGTGCCCTCAAGTCATTGCCGCTCGGCAATTCCGACGCGGTGCGCGTGGGTGACCAGGTAATCGCGATCGGCAACCCCTTCGGGCTCGATCGCTCTGTCACCGCCGGGATCGTGAGCGCTGTGCAGCGCCGGATCAGCGCGCCCAACCAGCTCTCGATCTCGCACGTCATTCAGACCGACGCGGCGCTCAACCACGGCAACTCCGGCGGCCCGCTGCTGAACGCCCAGGGCGAGGTGATCGGCGTCAACGCGCAGATCGAGACCGGCGGTCAGAGCCAGGGCAACGTCGGCATCGGCTTTGCGATCCCGATCAACACCGTCAAGGACGTCGTCGCGGAGCTGATCAAGCACGGCAAGGCCGAGCATGCGTTCCTTGGCATCGAAGGGAAGACGCTTCAACCGAACATCGGGCGCTTGTTCCACCTTCCGGTCACGAGCGGCGTGCTCGTCGCCTCGGTGCGGCCCCGCACGGGCGCGGCGAAGGCAGGGCTGAAGCCCGCGACGAATCAGGTCACCGTGGAGGGGGAGAGCTGGCCGGCCGGCGGCGACGTGATCGTCAAGGCGGACGGCCAGCCGATTCCGTCGATCGAGCGCCTCGTCGATCTCATCGCGACGAAGAAGCCGGGCGACAACATCGATCTCGAGGTCGTCCGCGGAACGAGCCGGATCCACGTCAACGTCAAGCTTGGGCGGCAACCATGACTCAACGCCGCCCCGACTGGCCCCGTACCCCTGGGGGCCGGCTTCCGCCGGAGCCGTAGGCCAGCACGGCGCGCGGAAGCACAGAGCGAGAGGCCGGAACGCCTGCCCCGGCCTCTTGCTCTTTCTCCGTTCTCCGCGGAAAGTGCTTCGCACTTTCCGCGGGGTTAATGGTTAGGACTTCGCTTCGCTCGTCGAAACTAGGGCCTTCTCGGCTGCGGCTTTCAAGCCTTCGCTGTAGCTCGGATACACGTGGTGCATGAACGCGAGGTCGTCCACGGTGACGCCGAGCTTCAGGGCAGGCGTGATGCTGCCGACGATGTCGCTCGCCGCGCGCGAGACGACGTGGACGCCGAGCACACGGCGCGTTTCGCGATCGAAGACGATCTTGTAGAGACCGTGCTTCGCCCCCGTGTACTGCGCGCGCGTGACGGACGGCAACGGATGTTTGACCACGCCGACGTCATGACCGTGCTCCCCGGCCTCCGCCTCGGTGAGACCGACGCTGCCCAATTCGGGATCCGTGAAGATCGCGGTCGGGAGTGCCGAGTAGTCGGCGCGCCGCGAGCCGTCGCCGAACATGTCCTCGACCGCGATGCGGGCCTGATACTGCGCGATCGGAGTGAGCATCGGGCCGGCGGCGACGTCGCCCGCGGCCCAGACCCCGCCGACGTTCGTGCGCTGACGGTCGTCGACGGCGATGCCGCCGCGACCGATCTCGAGCCCGATCCGGGCGGGGTCGAGCTCCTCGACGTTCGGCAGCCGGCCCGAGGCAAGCAGGACGTGCGACACGTGGATCGTGCGGCCGCCGACGGCAGCGGCGACGCCGGTCCCGCTGCGTGCAAGGGAATCGACGCCGCTGCTCAACACGACTTCGATCCCCTCTTCCTCCAGCGCCGCCTGCAGCTCGCCCGCCGCCTCCGTGTCTGCGCGCGCCGCGATCTGCGGTCCGCTGTTCACGATCGCCACGCGCGAGCCGAAGCGGGCGAAGATCTGCGCGAACTCGAGCCCGACGGGCCCTGCACCGACGATGAGCAACGATTCGGGCACCTCGTCGAGCTCGAGTGCGCTGACGTGGTCGATCCACACGATGTCCTCGATGCCTGGAATCGGGGGCACCGCCGTCCGGCTCCCCGTGGCGATCAGGATCCTCTCGCCGCTCAACTGCTGGTCGCCGACCCGCACCGTCCGTGCGTCCACGAACGACGCAGTTCCGGGCACCACGCCGTACCCAGCGTCCTTCAAGGTCTCGAGCCAGCTCCGCTGGTCGCGACGAAGAGCGTCCTTCCACTTCCGCGTCTGCGCGAGCCGGACCGCCGGCTCGGGAAGATCGATGCCGCGCTCCGCGGCGTGGTGTCGCACGTCGTGCATCAGTTCGGCAGCGACGACATAGGCCTTCGTGGGGCGGCAGGCCACGTTGGGACAGGATCCGCCCCAGAGCCGGTGCTCGATCAACGCCACGCGGGCGCCGTGTTCTCGCGCTGCCTTTCCTGCGCCGTCTCGTGCCGCTGAGCCGGAGCCCAGGACGATCAGGTCGTAGCGCTCGGCGTTCATCGGACCTCCTCTTTTCACTGGCGTAACAGTCGTAGGGGCTTCTCGGTCTGTTACAAGAGCATGATGGAGCTTGTCGGCGCTCCTGCCTGCGTGCAGCTGACCGAACCGGAAGGGAGAAGCCATGCCGATCATCTCGCGAGGGTTCAAGGGTCGAAGGCGTGACGACGCGCCGCGTGACCGCGTTCCGCCCGGCCAGTACGTCACGGACGACTTCCCGGTGCTCTCGGCCGGCCCGACACCGCACACGCCGCTCGACCAGTGGGACTTCACGATCGGCGGCGAGGTTGACGGGCAGCGCCGCTGGACCTGGGACGAGTTTCGCGCGTTGCCGAGCGAGACGATCACGGTCGACATCAGCTGCGTGACGAAATGGACGAAGCTCGACACGGTCTGGGAGGGCGTCCCGGTGGATGCGCTGCTCGAAGGGGTCGAAACCTCGGCCGAGTACGTGACCGCTTTCTGCGACGGCGGCTACACGACCAACCTGCCCCTGGCCGATGTCACCGACGGCAAGGCGTGGGTCGCCTTTGCTTACGACGGTGAGCCGCTCGAGCCGGAGCACGGCGGTCCGGCGCGGCTGCTCGTGCCCCATCTGTACTTCTGGAAGAGCGCCAAGTGGGTGCGGGGGCTTCGCCTCACCGAGACCGACGAGCCCGGCTTCTGGGAGTCGAACGGCTACCACATCTACGGAGACCCTTGGAAGGAACAGCGGTACTGGGGCGACTGAACTGGCACGTCGCCGAGGTTGCGGACGCGTGGCCCGAGACAGATCGGGTCAAGACCCTCGCCCTCGACGTCCAGGACTGGACCGGTCACCGGGCGGGTCAGCACGTCGATGTCCGTCTGACCGCTGACGACGGATATCAGGCCCAGAGGAGCTATTCGATCGCGTCTCCCGCCGGCGGTCCTCGGGTCGAATTGACCGTCGAGCGGATCGACGACGGGGAGGTCTCGCCGTATCTGACCCAGGACGCTCACGCGGGAGACCGGTTCGAGTTGCGCGGGCCGGTCGGCGGCTACTTCGTCTGGGATCCGGATCCGGGCGGGCCGGTGCTTCTCGTCGGCGGCGGCTCCGGCATCGTCCCCCTCATGGCCATGGTGCGGCAGCGCGCGACGAACCACGATGCGGTGCCGACACGTCTGCTCTACTCGGCGAGATCGTGGGAGGACGTCATCTATCGCGATGAGCTCGAGCGGTACCGGAAACGAGAAGACGGCCTGGAGATCGTGTTCACGCTCACGCGCGACCAGCCGCCCGACTGGACCGGCTACAGCCGCCGAGTCGACCGGCAGCTGCTGTCGGAGGTTGCTCCCGCCGATCTTGCGTTGACGTTCGTGTGCGGGCCGACCCCGTTCGTCGAGGCGGTCGCCGAAGCGCTCGTCGGGCTTGGACACGAGCCGTTGCGCATCAAGACCGAGCGTTTCGGCCCGACAGGAGGATGAGATGGAAGCACTGAGGCTCGACGGGAATGCGGCGGCTGGGCTTCTCAGCGAGGTGTTCGCGGGCGAGGTGACGACGGCCATCGGCACGTGCGACAGCTGCGGCTCGGCCGAGGCGGTCGGAGCGATCCACGTCTACATGGCCGCCGGCACCGTTCTGCGCTGCCCGCACTGCGAGGCGGTCGTGATGAAGGTCGTGACGGACGGCGAACGCATCTGGGTCGACGTGCGCGGCCTGCGCACGCTAGCGCTCGCCCCGATTTAGATCCGCGCGAGGCGGCGGTACAGTCAATCGATGGGGCAGTTCCTCTCCCCGCAGGATGAGAGGCTCGTCGAGCGGCTGCGGACGGGCGACGAGGACGCCTTCATGGAATTGATCCGCGACCTGAACCCTTCGCTCCTGCGCGTTGCGCGAATGTTCGTGCCTACTGCGGCCGTGGCGGAAGACGTCGTCCAGGAGACCTGGCTGGCCGTTCTGAAGGGGATCGAGCGCTTCGAGGGGCGCTCGTCGCTGAAGACGTGGATCTTCCGCATCCTCACGAACACGGCGAAGACCCGAGGCGAGCGAGAGCGTCGGTCAGTTCCATTCTCGGCTCTCGACACGGAGGAGGGGGGCTTCGAGCCGGCTGTCGAGCGTTCGCGCTTCACCGGCACCGGGCACTGGGCAGTCCTGCCGCGTGCGTGGCCCGAAGACCGCCTCCTGGCGAAGGAGACCTTGTCGGTAATCGAACGAGCCATCGAACGGCTCCCGCCGAGCCAGCAGCTGGTCATCACCTTGCGCGATGTCGAGGGATGGACCGCCGACGAGGTCCGTAACGCTCTCGAGCTCTCGGAGACCAATCAACGTGTCTTGCTTCACCGCGGCCGTTCCAAGGTGAGGCGCGCGCTCGAGCAGTACCTGTCGGAGGAACAATGAGCATCGGTCTGGCCCATCTGAACTGCGTGGAGCTCGTCGAGCTCGTGACGGCGTACCTCGAGGGCGATCTGTCCTCCGGCGAGCGCAAGCGCTTCGACGCGCACCTTTCGGCCTGCGACGGCTGCACGACGTACGTCGAGCAGATGAGACGCACGATCGAGCTCACCGGCACGCTGCGGGTGGACGACGTGTCGCAGGACGCCGAGGAGGCGCTGCGACATGCGTTCCGGGACTGGAGGGCGCACTAAAGGGGCCCGGGTGGGCGCACAACGAGGCGCGCCCGGCGCCTAGCCAGACTGCGGCTGCTGGCCAGGCTGCCCGGACCCCGGTCCTAGAGTGCCCGAAGACGGCCGTCCCTGACGGGTAGCCTTTTGTCGGTGGAGGAGGGGCGGATGGAGCCGGGACACGGCGTCCTGGCGGACGCGGAGCTCGTCTGGGAGGAAGAGCTCTGGAGGGACGACGAAGCCGGCGACCGTAGCGGGTGGTTCTGCGTGCGCACGAATCCCTTCCCCTGTCCGGCGGCCGGCTGTACCTTCGTGGCCGGCTTCATGACCGCAGCGCATCTGATCCTCGTCTGGGAACGGCGCGACGACCCGAATTTGCTGCATCACGCACAACGCGCCAAGGAGGTCGGGCGCAATCCACGCATCCAGGCGTACGAGCCGTCGTACGGCCCGAGCGCGTCGTACTACGCGTGGGAAGCAGCCGGCGGCCCGGTCCACGGCGTCAGGGCGAGGTGATCGAGCAGCAGTTCGGGCCTTCCTTGACAGTCGGAGTCGAGGAGGAGCTCTGGATCGTCGACGCGGAGACGCTGCAGCTCGTGCCCGCCGTCGAGACGCTCGTGGCCGGCGCCGAGGGACGCAACCTTCCGGGCACTCTGAAGACCGAGCTGCACGCGTCGGTCGTCGAGCTGACGACCGACGTCAGCGACACTGCCGAGCAGGCGCAGGAGCGTCTGGTCGAGTTACGCCGGGCGGCGCGCGACATCGCCGCGCAAAACGGGTACGTCGTCGCCGCGGGGGGCTCGTATCCGACGAGCATCCCGTCGGAGCAGAAGATCGCGCCGGTCGAGCGGTACCGCGATTTCGTCGAGTACGCGGGCCCATCGGCGCGGCGTCAAGGCGTCAGCGGCTTGCACATCCACATCGGCATGCCCGATGCCGAAACGTGTTTCCGCGTCATGGAGACGATCCTGCCCTGGCTGCCGCTCGTGCTCGCACTTTCTGCGAACTCCCCGTACTTCGAGGGGCGCGACACCGGGATGCTGTCGATTCGCGCCGAGGTGCTCGGCTTCCTGCCGCGACACGGCGCACCGCCCGCCTTCCGAAATTACGCGGAGTGGGAGCGTTTCATCGAGCGGATGGCGGCGACTGGATTGGCGAACGACTACACGAGCTTCTGGTGGGACGTCCGGCCACATCCCCGCTTTGGAACGCTCGAGGTTCGGGCGCCGGACCAGGCGACCTCGGTCGAGCACACGGCTGCCCTGGTCGGGCTGGTGCACGCGCTCTGCGCCTGGGCGCTCGAGGCGCCCCCGCGACCGTTCGAGCCCGCCGAGCGCGGCGTCTACGAACAGAACCGCTGGGCCGCCTCGCGCTTCGGGCCGCACGGGAAGCTCGTTCATCCGGACCGCGACGAAGCGCTCACCGTCGCGGCGCTGGCGCGCGAGCTGCCTGTTCGCCTGCACGGACTCGACCCGGAGACGTGCGAGGCCGACCGCCAACTCGAGATCGGCCGTGCCGAAGGCCTGTCTGCTGTCTGCGCAGATCTCGTCGAGCGGTCGGTAGCGTAAGAGGATGGCCGTCGTCACCGAGACGATCCAGATGAGCGGGATCCGTTGCGAGCGCTGCGTCATGCGGCTCGCGAAGGTGCTCGAAGGGCACGAAGGCCTCGAGGAAGCCAACGCCAACCTGATGGGCCAGGTCACGCTTGCCTGGGATGACGAGCGCACGAAGCGCGATTCACTGCTCGAGGCAATGGCCCGCGGCGGCTTCCGCGAAGTGCCTTAGGTCCGCTCAGGAATGTGTGTGGACAGCCGTACGTTTACGCCAAGAAGGCCTTGGTAGGGTGGCCCGAGGTGAGCGAGACCACACGGGAGCCCGACGCAAGGCAACTGGCGACTGAAGCGCGCGATCGCGTGCGCTTCGAGGAGGACGCGCTTGCTTTGTCGGATCAGGTGTATCGAGTGGCCCGCCATCTCGTCGGCTCCCGCGAGGAGGCCGAGGATCTGATGCAGGAGACGTATGCGCGCGCGTTTCGCAGCTGGCGGTCGTTCACACCCGGCACGAACCTGCGGGCCTGGCTGCTGCGGATCCTCACGAACCTGAACATCGACCGCGGCCGCAAGCAGCAACGCACGCCGGACACGCAGCCGCTCGAGGAAGGCGACTACTTCCTCTACAACAAGCTCGAGGCTTCGGGCGACGGGGCGAGCGACGAAGACCGCGTCGTCGAGCGGCTGTCGCAGAACGACGTCGTGGGCGCGCTCTCGGAAGTGCCGCATGATTTTCGCGACGTCGTAGTCCTGGTGGACATCGGTGACTTCACCTATGCGGACGCCGCGCAGATCCTCGACATTCCGATCGGCACTGTGATGTCGCGCCTGCACCGCGGACGGCGTATCCTGAAGCAAGCCATGGCCGAGTCTGCGGTGGGAGGCGAGGAAGCATGACTGCATACGATCCCTGCGCGCACTGCGAGGAGATGATGCAGCCGTACATGGACCGCACGATCACCGACGCGGAGCGTGCGGAAGCGGAGCAGCATCTCGACGGGTGCACCTACTGCCGCAAGCGTTATCGCTTCGAGGAGAAGCTGCGCCAGTTCGTGCGCCAGGCAGTGCAGCAGGAACCCATGCCAGTCGAGCTCAAGACCAAGCTCGCAGGCCTGCGTACTCCTCTTTAGTAGGAGCTATTCGCCAGGACCGCGCGCCGGTCCGACGATGACGTAGAGCTGGCATACGCCGGTTCCGCCCGGAAGCGGTTTCGTCGGCACACCCAGTTGCTTCGCCAGCCGGAAAGCCACGCCCTCGCATTTCGGCGGGAAGTACACCGCCGTTTGCGGATACGTGAAATTGTCGGCGCGGCCGACCTTCTTGATGGTGTAGCCGAACGCGCCGATTCGGCTTGCCACTTGCCGCGTGTAGTTGATGTCGCCGCTGCCGTTCAGGACATTGACGGGGATCCGCCAGGGCGGCGGGAGAATTGCGCTCGGGCTGCCCTGCTTCGGCTTGCCGCCTGAACGTGGGATCAGCAGCAGGGTCGCGAACACTACGAGGGCGATCACGACTCCGCCCACGACCAGCAATCGTGGCAGCGGGTTCCGCTTGATCGGCTGAGGTGGAACGGGCAAACCCGCGAGCTCGCGGGCCTCACGGTTGTCGAGGCCCAGCGCCGTCGCGTACAGGGCGGTTGCGATCAAGGCGTCGTCGGGTTTCGGGAACCGATAGACCCGGCCCTCCTCGAGCCAGCGAACCTCTTCGGCCGTGATGCCGGCGCGCCGGGCGGTCTCTTCGACAGTCAGCTGCCGGTGCAGACGGGCACGGGCCAGCGGCGATTCCTCGCCGGTCGGCTCGAGGGGGTGGACGAGCTCCATGCTCGACCACATTCTGGTTTCGGGGGCGGCCATCCTCCTTCAGCTCAAGTCATCGGCAAAATCGACGTCTCCTGGAGGATCGAGATCGTCGCAGGGCACGAGCTCGGCCGCCAGGCCGCGCAGCCCTTGGTCCGGCACCTCCCTCCAGGCTTCGCGTGCCAGCAGGAGGGGGTGAAGGCGGATGCCTCCGTAGGTGGCGGCAACTCGCTCCGCACCGCTCTCGCGCCACGCTGCGACCACCCGGTCGATGGCACGCGGATCGAGGGACGGTCCGTCGGCCAGGACGACCACGGCGGCCTCGATCTCCTCGCCGAGTGCGTCGAGACCACAGCGAAGCGACGCCCCCGGGCCGCGGTGCCACTCGGGACAGCGCACAACACGCGCGTTGGTCTCGACGTCGTGTGCGCCGAGCACGACGATGGTGTTCCCGATCGTGGCGCTCGATCGCACGCGTTCGAGGACCGGCTCGAGCAGCAGGGCTTGCTTCGGGGAGCCGAAGCGGGTCGACGCCCCTGCGGCGAGCACGACGGCCGCGATCATCTCGCTTACGTTACGGCGTGACGGTCATTCGCTGCACGACGACCTTGCGAGTGGGGCGTTCGTTTGCCGGGTTACCGAGCTTGCCGATTCGGTCGATGACCTTCAGGCCCTTCGTGACGGTGCCCAGGATGGCGTACTGAGGCGGCAGCCCTACATCTGCGCCGGTCACGACGAAGAACTGGCTCCCTGAGGTACCGGGCGGTTCGGCATTCGTCTTCGCCATCGCGACGACGCCTCTGGTGTAGGTCGCGTTCGCAGGCGGAACGTCTTGGACCGTGTAGCCCGGACCACCCTGACCCGTCGCGGTCGGGTCGCCACCCTGGATGACGAAGCCGGTCACGATCCGGTGGAAGCGCGTGCCGTCGAAGTAGCCCTTCCGCACCAGCGCGGCGAACGACGAGGTCGTGCACGGCGAGTCCCGCACGTCCAGGCGAATGTCGAAGCGGCCGAAGTTGGTGAGGACGCCGACCGTAGACGCCTTCGACTTGTCCAGCAGCGGGAACGTCACCTGCTTGCCCGTCGTCGGACAGGTCGTCGCAGCCTGCTGCTTCGTCCCTCCACCGCATCCAGCCAGGGCGAACAAGGCGAGACCAAAGACCGCCGCCAGGGTGGGCTTTGCCCGCCGTGGCCCCCAACCGCGCTCGGAGATCTCTCGCCGGAAAGTCGTCATGGCTCGCCCGTCAGCGCGAGGCGGACTTTACGGCGTGAGTTGCGCGTCGGACGAGGGCGCGCGCGATCTCGATTTTGTAGGCCGTGCCGGGAAGAGGGGTGGCGTCGTCGAGAGCTGCGGCCGAGTCGAGCAGCCACGGGATCGGAGCCACCCCGGCGAGAGCGAATCGAGTTTCGCTACCGAAACGTGCCGCGGCGACGCCGACGATCGGGAATGCCCACTTCCGGCGGTCCATCGCCTTGAGGTACGTCGACGCATCGGGCGTCGTGAGCTCGATCTCGAGGACCAACTCGTCGGGTGCGAGCGTCGTGACGTTGCGGTTCTCTTCGGTCGGCAAACGGTAGAGCTCCGCGACTGCAAATTCACGTCGCGTCGTCCGCAGTGTCGCATCGAGTGCGAGCAGTGCCGCGGCGACGTCTGACGGATGGGCGGACGCGCACTGCTCGTTGCCGAAGATCGCGTGCTCGCGCTGCGCCCCGTCCTTCGCGAAGCATTTCTCGCCGCCGTGCAGCCAGCAGTCGAAGCCAAGCCGCCAGTACCAGCAGCGCGTCGCCTGCAGGAGATTGCCACCAATCGTCCCCATCGAGCGCAGCTGCGGGGAGGCCGCCTGTGCGCACGCCTCCCGCAGCGCTTGCGGGATCTGCGCATCGAGCTCGAGCTCTGCCAATGTCGTTCCCGCGCCGATGCGGTTCCCGGCGATCCCCCGCGGCACAACGCCGCGTACGTCCACGAGCGTCTCGGCCTTGAGCAGGCCGTCGCGCATGAGCGGAACGAGCTCGGTGCCGCCGGCGAGGGCGCGCGAGCCGTTGCCGAGCGCCCCGGTCGCTTCCTCGGCGCTAGACGGCCGCAGCAGCTCCACGCCGCTCCTTCTCACGCGCGTCGGCTTCGCGCAAGGCGCGGAACATCTCTTCGCGAGTGATCGGCAGCGAGCGAATCTCGGCTCCGGTCGCATCGCGGATGGCGTTCGCGATCGCGGCGGCGACGGGAATGATCGGCGGCTCGCCGAGGCCTTTGGAGCCGAGGTTCGTCAGATGTTCGTCCGGTATGTCGACGAGCTCGGTGACGATTTCCGGCACGTCCGCGATCGTCGGCATCCGATACGCGTCGAGCGTGCGCGTGAGAACCGAGCCCGTCGCTGGATCGACGATGCGCTCTTCCGACAGCGTGTGCCCGATGCCCTGGATGATCCCGCCCTCGACCTGGCTCTCCGCCCCGAGCGCGTTGATGACGCGGCCGACGTCGTGGATCGCGACGATCTTGTCGACGCGCACCTCTCCTGTCTCGACGTCGACGGCGACCTCGGCGACCTGGACGCCGAACGTCAGCACTTGCATGCCGGCCGGGTTCGGCCCGCGCGCTCCCTTGCCGAGAATCTGACCGCTCTCGAGCAGGCCGGTGACTTCGGTGAGCGGCCACGAACCGCCGTCGGCGGACACGATCCGGCCCTCACGCAGATCGAGCACGCGCTCTTCGAGGTGGAACCGCTGCGCCGCGATCTCGATGATCTGCCGCTTGGCGTCCGCTGCGGCCGAGCGCACAGCCGGTCCCATCGACGGCACGGTCGACGAGCCGGCGGAAATCGACGCAAAAGGTCCGCGAGCCGAGTCGCCAAGGGAGACCTGCACGTGCCCGAGCGGCACGCCGAGCTCCTCCGCTGCGATCTGGGCCATGGCCGTGCGCGTGCCGGTGCCGATGTCCTGCATCGCCGTGACGACCTGTGCACGGCCGTCCGAACCGACGCGGATCCACGCGTACGAGGGCGGACCGCCGCCTCCGTACCAGATCTGCGACGCGAGACCTATGCCGTGCTTCCACGGGCCCTGGCTGCGCGCGCGTACCTCGTCGCGCTTCGCCCAGTGCGGCTCTGCGCGTCGGTAGCACTCGGCGAGGTTCTTCGACGAAAACGGGCGGTCGTCGGTGAGGTCGGAGTCGGCGTAGTTGCGGCGCCGCAGCTCGAGCGGGTCGACGCCGAGTTTCACTGCGAGCTCGTCGAGCAGGCATTCGAGCGCGAACGTGCCCTCGACGAAGCCCGGAGCTCGAAACGCGGCCATCGGCGGCAGGTTGAGCTTCGCCGGATACTGCGTCGTGCGCACGTTGTCGCACGAATAGAGCATCTTCATCGGCCCTTCCGTCGTGGCCGACCAGCCCGAGAAGCCGACGGCGTTGACGAAGTCACCGCCGAGGGCAACGAGCGTGCCGTCCGACGTCGCGCCTGCGGTCAGCCTCTGGATGGTTGCGTTGCGGTTGCCGGCGGCGACGTTCTCCTCACGCCGAGTGAGCGCGCACCTGACCGGCCGCCCCGTCCTCTTCGCGAGCTCGGCCGCGATCGGCGTGTAGTCGCCGGGGCTGTTCTTCGCTCCGAAGCCGCCGCCCATCGCCTGGCAGATGACACGTACCTTGTCGGGTGGCAGACCGAGGTGCGCGGCCATGGCCGCGCGGATGCCCCAGATGTACTGGGTCGAGATGTAGATCGTGATGCCTTCGTCCTCCCAGTGACAGACGGCCTGATGTGTCTCGAGCGAGTTGTGGACCACGACCTGCGTTCGATACTCGGCCTCGACGACCACGTCGGCCTCTCCGAGCCCGCGCTCGAAGTCCCCGCGCTCGTACCTGGCCACGTCCGAGACGAACGACTCCTGTCGCACCGCCTCGTCCGGGTCGAGCAACGGTTCGAGTACTTCCCAGTCGACGACGATGCGTTCGACGGCCGCCTGTGCTTGGCTGAACGTGTCGGCCGCAACGGCCGCCACCGCGTGGCCGACGTAGCTCGGCTCGGCGGTGAGCTGATCCTCGTCCGCCGGGCCGATCGCAGCACGCACTCCGGGCGCGCTGCGCGCCGGTTCCAGGTCGAGCGAGGTCACGCGCGCCCGCGCGTAGGGACTACGGAGAACCGCCGTGTGCAGCATCCCAGGCAGTTGGAGATCGGCCGTGAACTGCGCCTGACCGCGGGCCCGCGCCAGTCCGTCGACCCGCGGCACTCTCCGCCCCACAGTCGTGAGCGGTCCCGCCGGCCACTGGTCGAGCGCGTCCTCGTCGACGACGATCCAGACTTCCTCGTAGCGTCCTTCGACTTCCTTTTCGGTGCGGATCAGTCTTGCCAAGTTCTGATGGCCTCCTCGATCTTCGGATACGTACCGCAGCGGCAGAGATTGCCGGACATGGCATGACGAATCTCGTCCGTAGACGGGTTCGGATTTCCCTCGACGAGTGCGGCCGCGGAGACGACCTGACCCGGCGTGCAGAACCCGCATTGGACGGCGTCCGTCCGTACGAAGGCGTGAATCAACGGATGGTCGCGAAGACCTTCGATGGTCGTCACCTCGCGGTTGCCGACGGTGTGCACGAGCGTGATGCAGGAAAGGGTCGGCACGCCGTCGAGTTGCACGGTGCAGGCACCGCAGTGTCCCTCGCCACACGCCACCTTCGTCCCGGTGAGGCCGAGGTCCTCCCGCAGGACTTGCGCGAGCGACTGTTCGACCGGCGCGTCGAACGAATGCGTCTCGCCGTTGATGCGCAGCTCAGGCAGGCGTCGTCACCGCCACGATGTCGGCTAGGTGGATGAGGCGGAAAGTCGCGCGCGTGTGTGCCATGCGGTCCCTTTCGTCCCCATCCTCCGGCAGTGTCAACCACATGTCCTGCGCGACGGTGAGGAGCTCCCTGATCTGATCGAGCTCTTCGCGGTGCCCGTTCGCCCGGTCGTCGCAGGCGTTCAGCGCCAGGCCGAGCACGCCGATTCGATCCTGCTGTCTCGTCCACAGGAGCGGAGTCGCCATCGACAGGTACTGGTGGATCCGCGCCAGCGACATCGGCTGCGAGAAGGTCTCGAGGCCCTTCGGGGCCGAGGGCTCGACCGGCGCTCCGCCGTCTGCCATGCGGTTGGCGTTGCCCGCGAGCACTCCGCGGACCTGTTCGTCGGTCAGCTGTGCGAGGCGGGCGGTCCGCAATGAGATCAACAGTGACGCCGGCTGTTGTCCATAGGGATAGTCAGATGCGTACACGACCTGTTCCGGACCGACGAGCCGGTAGAGGCTGAGCAGGTCGAGCGGGCTCCAGACGGACGTGTCGAAGAAGACGCCCGCTTTCCCGCCGAGCCGGTCGGCGAGCGCTGCGAGGTCGGCGATTCCCGCGTGCGCGACGATCAACTGCGCGTCCGGGTAACGGTCGACGACGCGTGCCAGGTCGTCCGCGATCGGCGGCAGGCCGCGACCGCCGTGGATCAGGATCGGGACCTTGCGCTCGGCCGCGAGCTCGAAGATCGGCGAGAGGCGCTCGTCGTTCAGCAGGAACTTCTGCGCCCGCGGATGGAGCTTGATGCCCTTGGCGCCCAGGTCCAGCATCCGGGTCGCTTCGCCGATCGGGTCCTCCGCGAGATCGAGGCGGACGAAAGGGATCATCCTCCCGCGCGAGCGCCCGCCGAACTCGAGCGTCCTGTCGTTGCCCGCCCGGAACCCGGGATGCCGGTCGGGCTCGTCCAGGCAGAACATGAAGCAGCGCGAGATGCCGTACTTGTCCATCCCGCGCTCGAGGTCCTCGTAGATCCCGACCATGCCGTCGATGTCGGTGCCGAGATGCGTGTGCGCATCGAAGATGTCGGCGCCTGCGGGCAGTTCCTTGCGCAGCTCGTCGTCCCACTGAGCCATCAACTTCTGGGCACGCTGCGGCGCGTCGTCCACGGTTTGGAGTCTATGCAGTGACCCGTTTTCTCCGTTGGGCGTAGCGCCGGGTTAGGATCCGCCCGTGCCCGACGTACTTATCTATGGCGACACGATTCGCTCGCCCGAGCTGCGCCACGAGGTGCCGGTGCCGATCCCCGACCCCTTCCTCTACGCGGAGAAGGGCAACCGGCGGATCGTGGTCCTCCACTCCCTTGAGATCCCACGCGTGCGGGAGGACGCGCCCGACCTGGATATCGTCCCGCTCGAGGACCTCGGCTCCGACGAGCTCTTCACGCAGGGTCTGCAGGGCTGGAAGGTAGTGCTGGAGCTCGCCGTCCGAGCCTGCCGCGAGCTTGGGATCGAGCGCGCCACCGTCCCCGAGAGCTTTCCCGTCGGGCACGCTGACCATCTCCGCACGAACGGAGTCGAGCTCGTCGTCGACCGCGACCTCTTCGACAATCGCCGGCGCTCGAAGAACGAGACCGAGCTGCGCGGGATTCGCAACGCGCAACGGGCGTGCGAGGCCGCTCTCGACGCTTCGCGCGAATTGCTCCGGCGGGCGCAGCCGAACGGCGCCGGTCTCGAAGTAGACGGCGAGCCGCTCACCTGCGAGCGGCTGAAGCGCATCATCGAGGACGTCTTCGCCGACCACGAGGTCGAGGGGAGCGACATGATCGTGTCGCACGGGTCGCAGACCGCAGTCGGCCACAACATGGGCTCCGGTCAGATCGGCCCGGACGAGCCGATCGTCTTCGATCTCTTCCCCAGGGACAAAGCGACCGGCTGCTACGCGGACATGACGCGCACCTATGTCGTCGGGGAGCCCTCGGACGAGGTGAAGGAGTGGCACAGGCTCGTCAAGGAGGCGCTCGACACCTCCACCGCCGGAGTCAAGCCCGGTGTGAACGGCCGCAAGCTCTACGAAGAGGTCTGCGACATCTTCCAGAGCGCCGGCTACAAGACGCAGCTGAACAAGGAGCCGGGCGAGGTGCTGGAGGACGGCTTCTTCCATGGCCTGGGTCACGGCGTTGGGCTCGAGGTGCACGAGTTGCCTTCGATGAGCCGGATCGGGCACGACCTCGTGCCGGGCGACGTCGTCACGATCGAGCCCGGGCTCTATCGGTCCGGGTATGGCGGCCTCCGCCTCGAGGACCTCGTCCTCGTCACGAACGACGGCCACGAAGTCCTCACGGATTACCCGTACGACCTGGCGCCTTGACCAACACCATCGACACGATGCTCCTGGAGGAGCGTCGTTACGCCCCCGACCCTGAGTTCGCGCGGCAGGCCAACGCTCAGCCCGAGATCTACGAGCGCGACTGGGAGGAGTTCTGGGAGACCGAGGGCCGCGACCGCGTCACGTGGTTCGAGCCTTTCTCCAAGCTCTACGAGTGGGAGGCGCCGTATGCGAAGTGGTACCTCGGCGGCAGGCTCAATGTCTGCTTCAACTGCGTCGACCGCCACGTGGAGGCCGGCAACGGCGAAAAGGTCGCGTACTTCTGGGAGGGCGAGCCGGAAGACGAGCGGCGCACGATCACGTTTGCCGATCTGCAGCGCGAGGTCGTGCGCTTCGCGAACGCGCTCAAGAAACTCGGCGTCGCGAAGGGGACTCCGGTCGGCATCTACATGGGCATGGTTCCGGAGCTGCCAATCGCGATGCTCGCGTGCGCGCGCCTCGGAGCGCCGCACACCGTCGTCTTCGGAGGCTTCTCGAGCGAATCCCTGTCGGATCGTATGAACGACATGGAGTGCGCGCTCCTGATCACGCAGGACGAAGGTTGGCGCGCCGGCAAGAAGGTGCCGCTCAAGCAGAACGCCGACGAAGCCGTGGCGCAGGCGCCGACGGTGAAGAACGTCGTCGTGCTGAAACGAACGGGCGATCAGGTCCCCTTCGACGCGTCTCGGGACGCCTGGTGGCACGAGCTCGTCGAAGGGGAGGATGACGATCCGGCCTCTGCGCCTCCCGAGCCGATGGACGCCGAAGACCTGCTCTATCTCCTCTATACGTCCGGGACCACCGCAAAGCCCAAGGGGATCGTGCACACGACGGCCGGCTATCTCGTCGGCGTGGCCGCGACGCACCACTACATCTTCGATGTCAAGCCGGACTCGGTCTATTGGTGCGCGGCCGACGTGGGCTGGGTGACCGGGCACAGCTACATCGTCTACGGCCCACTCGCGAACCGAACTACCGGCGTGATGTACGAGGGCGTCCCGAACTATCCGAATCCCGAACGCTGGTGGCAGATCATCGAGCGCTACAAGGTCGACATCCTCTACACGGCGCCGACGGCGATCCGCTCGCACATGAAGTGGGGACCGGAGCACGCCCAGAAGCACGATCTCTCCTCGCTGCGCCTACTCGGCAGCGTCGGCGAGCCCATCAATCCGGAGGCGTGGATCTGGTACCGGGAGCACATCGGTGGCGACCGGACGCCGATCGTCGACACCTGGTGGCAGACGGAGACCGGCATGATCCTGATCACGCCGCTGCCGGGAGTGACGACGACGAAACCGGGCTCGGCGACGAAGCCGTTTCCCGGCGTCGACGCGGGCGTGTACAGCGAGAGCGGCGACGAGGTCGGTCCGGGCGGCGGGGGATACCTCGTGCTGAAGCGGCCGTGGCCCGCGATGCTTCGGGGCATCTACAAGGACGATCAGCGCTTCCGCGACACGTACTGGTCGAAGTACGACGACATCTACTTCGCCGGAGACGGCGCGCGGATCGACGAGGATGGCGACTTCTGGCTGCTCGGTCGTGTGGACGACGTGATGAACGTGTCGGGCCATCGCATCTCGACGATCGAGGTCGAGAGCGCGCTGGTCGACCACAAGAAGGTGGCGGAGGCGGCCGTCTGCGGCCGGAAGGACGACCGGACCGGCCAGGCGATCGTCGCCTACGTGACGCTCAAAGGCGGTGAGGAAGGCAGTATCGAGATGCTTGAAGAGCTGCGGAACCACGTCGCCAAGAAGATCGGTCCCATCGCGAAGCCGGCGAACATCGTGTTCACGCCGGAGCTTCCCAAGACACGCAGCGGCAAGATCATGCGGCGCCTGCTTCGCGACGTCGCGGAGCAGCGCACGCTCGGCGATACGACCACGCTGGCGGATCCGACGGTCGTCGAAGAGATCAAAGAACGCGCAGCGACCGACGCGGGCGAGGACTGACCCTCTAGATCAACCAGTTCCCGCGCAGGCGGCTGCCGCCCGCCTGATCGCTCTCGCGACTCGCGGAACCGCTCTTCCGGTGCGTGCTATGCGGGCGAAGTCGCGAGTCGACACGCTGTTCGAGAGCTTGTCGATCACACAGGCGCAGTAATCCTCTTTGGCGCTGTTCCCCTGCGTGCAACTTCGCATGAAGCTGCGAATCACCTTCTGCGAGTAGCGGTACGTTCCGCCGACGGTGACCGTGGTCGTCGTCGTCGTGTTCGCGGTCGTCGTCGGCTTCGTCGTCGCCGCCGACTTCCCGCTGCTGCCGCAGCCGGCCGCCACGAGCGCAAGACAGCATGCGCCCATGAGATAGCGCACCGTCAGGCGAGCAGCTTCTCGAACCGGTCCGGGTCGTCGAACGGGCCGATCACGGCGAGGTTGAATCCCTGCTTCTCGATCACGTCGCCGGCGACGCGGGCCACGTCCTCGGCAGTCACCTTGTCGAGCTCGCCGATGATCTCTTCCGGATCCGGCGTCCTGCTCTCCAGCACCTCGCGCCGCAGACCGAACATGATCAATCCCTGCGAGGTCTCGAGCTGGAGGACGAATCGCCCCTTCGCGAAGCTTTTGGCCTTCTCGAGCTCGGCGGCCGGCACGGGTTCCTCGGCGATCTTGCGGAGCTCGGCCGCGACCGTGCTGACGGCGTCGTCGATCCTGTTGATGTCGACGCCCGCTTGCGTGAAGAGCGAGCCGGCATCCGTGTAACTGTGGTTCAGCCCGTAGACGTAGTAGGCAAGGCCGCGTCGCTCACGGACCTCCGTGAAGAGTCGTGACGACATCCCGCCGCCGAGTACCGTCGCGAGCACCTGCAGCACGTAGCGATCGGGATGCTCGAGCGGATAGCTGTGCACGCCGAGGCAGATATGCGCCTGATCGGAAGCCTTCGTGTGCACCTTGACGTGCGGGTGGTCGTGCGGATCCACCTCGATCGGCTCAGGACGTCCGGTCTCCGCCTTCGCCACGTCGCCGAGCAGCTCCTGGACCCTCTCGTTCAGGTCGTCGCCGATCTTCCCGCCGACTCCGACCACCATCCTGGAAGGCTGGTACCAGTGATCGACGTAACCGCCGAACATCTCACGCGTCGCGTTGCGAATCGTCTCTTTGCGGCCGATGATCTCCCAGCCGAGCGGCTGATCGTCGTAGAGCAGCTCTTCGTACACGCCGCCGATGAAGTCGCGCGGCGTGTCGTAGTACATGTTCATCTCCTCGATGATCACGCCTTTCTCGCGCTCGATCTCCTCCGGATCGAACTTCGAGTGGCGCAGCATGTCGACGAGGACGTCGAGGGCGATGTCGCGGGACTCTGCGGCGCACTTGACGTAGTAGCCGGTGTACTCCTTGCCGGTGAATGCATTGAATTCGCCGCCGATGCCGTCGATCTCCATGGAGATGTCCCGGGCGGTCGGCCTGCGCTCCGTCCCCTTGAAGAACATGTGCTCCGCGAAATGCGCGATCCCGTTGGTCTCGGGCGTCTCGTAGCGCGAGCCGGCCGCGAGCATGATCGCGCAGGTCACCGATTGAGCCGAGTCCATCGGCGCGGTCAGGATCCGCAGCCCGTTGTCGAGCCGCTCGAGACTGAAGGCACTCACGATCCTGGCGATGCTACCGAGCGCGATCCTTCTTGCGGTAGACGAAGCGGACGGCCTGCCACTCCCCGTCGATCGCAGCGCTCTTGTTGTCGACCAGCCCGGCAGCGAGCCCGGTCTCCTGCACGGTCGGGAAGTCGAGGTCGGTCTCGATCTTCGAGGCCTTCTTGGGCCAGGCGATCCACAGCCCGTCCGCGGGCGCCAGCGTCTTCTTCAACGTCGCAAAGCGGCGCTCGAGCTCTGCGCGATTCGTCGTGAAGAGCACCAGCACCTCCACGCCCGGCCTCGCGCCCAGCTTCTTGCCCAGCGGCGTCCCCGAGTAGTCCTTGTCGGACATCAGAAACGCTGCAGTGCCCGAGTCACGGCTTCCGTCCCGAACTCGAGGGCAGCCACAGGGATGCGCTCGTCCGCGGCGTGGACGATCTTCAGGACCGGAAAGTCGGCCGGCAGGCGCATGGGCATGAAGCCGTAGGTCTGGATCCCGAGCTGCGCGAAAAATCGGCCGTCTGTGACACCGCCTTGCAGCAGCGGCATCGGGATGCCTTCGGGATCGAGCTCGCGCAGCACGCCGCCGAGCATCTCGAAGAGAGCGAGGTCGGGCTCCGCGAGGCCGGGATCGTGCCGCACCAGCTCGACCTCGATGTCGTCGCCGACGATTCCGTGCAGCTCGCCGATGAGGTCGTCTGGCGTGAAGCCCGGCAGGAGGCGACCGTCGAGCTCGAGGTCGATCTGCGCCGGGATGACGTTCACCTTGTCGCCGCCGTGAACGATCGTCGCGTTGACGGTGTTGCGCAGCAGCGTCTCGAGCCAGCGCAGCCTCGGCCCGAGCCTCGGGAGCGCGCGGTCGGCGACGGCCGGTTTGAGCAGCGCGAGCATCAGATCACGCTTCGGCCGGGGCAGATGGGCGGCGATCGTCTCGATCATGTCGCAGACGATCGGCGTGACGTGGATCGGCAGCCTCTTTCGGTTCAGGTCGTCCAGCATCCGCCCGAGCCTGGCCATTGTCCCGTCGCGGTGGATCATGGCGCCGTGGCCGCCCGGCCCCCGGACGGTCGCCTTCAGCCAGCAGATCTGCTTCTCGCCCAGCTGGATCGGATAGAAGCGCTTCCCTGCGATGACCTGCGAGATCCCGCCGGCCTCGCCGAGGGCGTGGCGGACGCCCTCGAACAGCTCGGGGTGCTCCTCGACGAGAAATTTCGCCCCGAAATCGCCCCCGTTCTCCTCGTCGCTGAGTACCACGAGAATCACGTCGCCGGGAAGCTGCAGCTCTCCTCGCGCCGCGCGCACGAAGGCGGAGACGAACATCGCGACCGCGCCCTTCATGTCGATCGCACCCCGACCCCAGACCTCGCCGTCGACGAGGTCTCCGCCGAAGGGCCGCCTCTCCCAGTTCTGGCCGGCGGTCGTCACGACGTCCACGTGGCCCTGTAACAGCAGCGGCGCGCTGTCCCCGGATCCCTGCAACCGTGCGACGAGGTTCGGCCGGGCGGGATCCTTTGCGTAGGTGTTCGTCTCGCAGCCCGCCTCTTCCAGCAGGCTCCGGAGGAGTCCGACGCACTCCGCCTCGTTTCCGGGAGGGTTCGTCGTGTCGAAGCGGATGAGCTGCTGGAGAAGCTCGACTGGAGTCAATGAGGTAAAGGCGCGGTAAAGATTTGGCTGGGGGATTGTGACAGAGAGATCCCTGTCGATACCTTCAACGGAAGGAAACTTTGTAACAGATGCTCAACGCCCTCACCATCATCCTCCTTTTCGCGGCCGCCTGGGCCGTGTCCCGCCTGAGCGCCATCGTCGCCCGGAAGGTGATGGCCTGGTCCGACCGCAGGCACCGCACCCCGAGCGGAGACCTGAGCGCCAAGATCGTCGAGCTCAAGCGGCGCGAGACGAGCGTCGCCGTGATCCGGACCGGCATCGCCTACATCGCGTTCGCGACGGCCCTCGTTCTGACGGCCGCCCAGCTGACCGGCGGGTTCGGCCGCCTCACCGCCGTGGCCGGCGCCTCTTTCATCCTCATCCTTGTCGGCTTCTCCGCGCAGCGGATGCTCATGGACATCATCGCCGGCTTCAACATGTTCGTCGAGCACTGGTACTCCGTCGGCGACACGATCGCGATCCCGATGTTGGAGGTTCAGGGAATCGTCGAGGACCTGTCGTTGCGACGGACGAAGCTTCGTTCGCTCGACGGCGAGGTGATCAACATCCACAACTCGCAGATCGCGGCTGTTCGCGTCCTGCCAGGTGGGGTGAAGGAATTCGACATCGAGGTCGTCGCCAGTAGCCGGGAGGCCGCCGAGTTGCTCGTCGAGCACGTCGGCGCGATCCTGCCGGAAGGGCCGACGACGTTCATCCGGCGCCCGGTCATCCACCAGATCGACGACCTCGCCCCGGGGCTCGTGCGCCTCCGCATGCGCGCAGCGGTAGCGCCGGGACGGGAGTGGCTCGTGCACGGCTTCTACACCGACCTGCTCAAGGAGCGGGCCGACAAGCATCTGATCGTCCACGGGCCGGTCGTCCTGACGGTCGACGACAACGTGGAGCGCAGCTTCGCCCGCGCCAGCGCGGCGACGCGCTGGGCCGGCGCCCGCTAAAGGGTCGAGATCTCTCCCAGCAGGCCGTCGACCTCGTCGGCGGTGTTGTAGTGGACGATGCCGGCGCGGACGGCACCGCTCTGCTGCAGGCCGAGCCGCTTCATCACCTCGACTGCGTAGTAGTCGCCCTCCCAGACCGCATAGCCCGCGTCGCCGAGGCGTGTCGCCGCTTCCCGTGTGGACACGCCCCCGACGTTGAACGCGAAGGTCGCGACGCGGCCTTCCATTGTCGGAAGGCCGTACAAAGTGGCGTTCTCCGGCAGGCCGGTGAGGAAGCGCTCGCCGAGCGTGCGCTCGTGCGCCTTGATCGACTCCCAGCCGATCGACTCGATGTATTCCACGGCGGCTACGAAGCCGGCCATGAGCTCGTGGGCGAGCGTGCCGGTCTCGAAGCGCCGCCCGAGTGGCAGGTCGGGCGCAGGCCGCACCTTGTAGGGCCGCCACGTCTGGAGCAGCTCCGCACGGCCAAAGGCAAGACCGAGATGTGGGCCGAAGAACTTGTAGGGCGAGCAGATGAGGACGTCCACCCCCCAGTCGGTCACGTCGATTGGCCCGTGCGGGCCGTAGTGGACGGCGTCGGCCCAGGCGAGCGCGCCGGCGTCGTGTGCGAGCTCGACGATGCGCTGCACGTCCGTGAGGGTGCCGACTGCGTTGGAGGCGACCGGGAAAGCGACGACGCGCGTGCGGTCCGAGAGTTGCCGCTCGAGGTCGTCGAGGTCGAGCGTCGTGTCGTCGTTGATGTCTGCGAACCGCACCACGAGCTCTTTGTCGTGGGCGAGCTCGAGCCACGGAGACACGTTGGCATCGTGGTCGAGCTTCGTGACGAGGATCTCGTCACCCTCACGCCAGTCACGTCCGGCCGTCCGCGTCAGCGCGAACGCGAGCGTCGACATGTTGGCGCCGAAGATCGCCTCCTCGGATGTGCAGCCGAGGAACCGTCCGGCCGTCACGCGTGCCTGGTCGACGAGCGCCTCCGTTCGGCGGCTCGTCTCGTAAGGGCCACTGACGTTCGCGTTCGACTCCTGGTAGTAGCGGGAGACCGCGTCGATGACCTCGTCGGGCACCTGAGTGCCGCCGGGCCCGTCGAAGAACGCCAAGGGCTGGCGTAGGGCCGAATAGCGCGCGCGAACGGCCTCGACGTCGTACGTGACGGTGGACACCGGCGAGGACGTTACTACGATTGGTGCGTGGCCCCGGCGACCAAAGAGCGGATCGACCGCGGCACTGGAACGGGTCTCGGCGCACCGTGGAACGTCATCGTGCTGAACGACAACCACAACACCTTCCAGGGCGTTGCGTCCGCGCTCGCCTCGACCTTGCCCGAGGTTTCCTACGATCAGGGATTGCGCTTCGCGGACCGGATCCACTCGAGCGGCCGCGCGATCGTCTGGTCAGGTCACAAGGAAGTCGCCGAGCACTACTGGCAGCAGCTGCACGGCCATGGCCTGACGATGTCGCCTCTCGAACGGTCATAGCCAACTCAGAGCTTGTGGCTCTGAGCCACTAACCGTCTTTCGGAACAGAATCGCCACAGAGTCGCGACGCGCTCGAGCGCATGCTGCTCGCGTGGTCGAGATCGCTCCGCGCTATGACCGTCGCCTTCTCGAGGCCGTCCAGGCCCTTGACGATCGAGCGGAGTCCATGGCTGAGATCTCGCGCCGCGTTGGCGTCGCAGCGGCACAATTTGGCTTGCCGAAGCCAAGCTACGTGCATCTGCGCCGGTACATCGTGGCCCATCGCGAGGAAGAGGACACGGAGCGCGCGCGGCGCGACGAGATCCGCCAGATCCTCTACGACGCCCACTACGACTTCATGCGGAGTCGGGTCGTCGACGCGTACGACATCGCGGAGCGCATCCGAGAGGCGGGGCGATAAATCAGCTTGTGGCTCTGAGCCACAAGCTAGAGAGCGATGCCGTTCACGCGCCAGTGGTACCGGGGAGACGGGTTGAGCGACGCGCCGACGAAGCAGTCCCGCTCCGCCTTGGCCAGCAGTGCTGCAAGCCCCTCGCCGGGCGGCGTCGGCTCGAGCTCCAGCTCGAGCTCCACGTCGATCTCGACGAAGGCGTAACGCCCGTCCCCGGGGCGACGGGTCACCATTGCCGACGCCGAAGCGCTCGCGAGGAAGTCGATCCCCAGCGGTGCAGCGTGGAAGCGCAGGCTCTGCAACGTGCAGCGAACCAGGCCGGCGAGGACGAGATGCTCCGGAGTCCAGGCGGTGTCGAGGTCGAGCGGAGAGCCACCGTCCGCAGTCACTCGGCCCGTGCGGTCGAGCTCGAGCGTGTAGCGGAATTCCTTCGCCACGACCGTCATGCTCCTATCCTGCCAGCGTGGCAGGAACCGTCCGGGGCGCGGCGTAATGTTTGGTCATGCGACGTCTGCGGCCGCTCAGCGAGGCTGAGTGCTATGCCAGGTGTTACGGCGGCTGGGAAGACTCGGTTCGGATCGTGAGTCTGGAGCCGCGTCGCGCGAGCCCGGAGCTGGCGGTCGAGGGCGAGGCCCTGCG
>DASVEU010000117.1:0-28806 GCA_036380395.1 Gaiellaceae bacterium | reverse complement strand
AGCTCCACCTCGAGAAGGGGAGCGTCGAGGTGCTGTGCAGTCCCTGTCAGAGAGTCACGCTGTGCACCAGCCCCCGCCGGGGCTCCTCCGTCAGCGCCGGCCGTTTCGGCTACCGGTACGCCGGCGAGATCCTGTCCGAGGCAGACGACGAAGAGATCACGTGCGCACGCCTCGAATGGCCGGCCGGCAGCCTCTACGGACGGCTCGAGCTTGTCGACTCCTACGGCCGGAAGGCCTGGACGAACCCGTTGTGGACCTAGTTTCCCGCGAGGAAGCGCGCGAGCGGCTCGGGCAACGGACGTTCGACCTGCTTGTGATCGGGGGCGGGATCGTCGGGGCTGGAATCGCGGCTGAGGCCGCGCGCGCAGGCCTCGCCGTCGCGCTCGTCGACCGCCGCGACTTTGGCGCGGGCACCTCGAGCGCTTCCTCGAAACTCATCCACGGCGGCCTCCGCTACCTCCGGCTCGGCGACATCCGCCTCGTTCGCGAGGCCCACCACGAGCGGCGGCTACTGATGCAGGTCGTCGCGCCGCATCTCGTCCGCCGTCTGCCCTTCCTGCTCCCCCTGTACCGCAATGGCCCTTACGGGCGCCTGACGATTCAAACCGGTCTCGTCCTCTACAGCGGGCTCGCCCGCGCACGATTGAACCGGCTCGTGCCCCCCGAGCGCGCACGGGAGCACATCCCGAGCCTGCGCCTCGACGGGCTGCGCTCGTGCGGCCTCTACGCCGACGCAGCCACGCACGATGGGCGCCTCTGCCTCGCAAACGTCCGGGCTGCGGCTGAGGCAGGTGCGACGGTGCTCAACTACGCCGAGGTTCGCGGGCTGCGAAACGTTCGCGGTCGCGTCGCCGGGGCCGAGGTACTCGTCGACGGAACCGAAGTCTCGGTTTCCGCACGCGTGGTCGTCAACGCGACCGGCCCGTGGGTTGACGAGGTACGCCGGCTCGAGGACCCCGCGGCGACCCCATCGGTCCGGCTCAGCAAGGGCGCGCACGTGCTGCTGCCCCTCGACGAGCCGTGGGCGGCCGCGCTCACGATCCCCCACGACAAGGTGCGCGTCTCCTTCGCCGTCCCCTGGCAGGGCATGCTCCTGCTCGGGACGACGGACACGCTCTTCGACCGAGGGCCCGAGGAAGTCCAGGCGACCGAAGCCGATGTCGCGCAGATACTCGGCGAGGCGGCCGTCGGGATCGAGGCGGACCTGCTCCGGCCGGAAGCGATCTGCTCCACCTTCGCCGGCCTGCGCGTCCTCCCGATGGGCGACGGCGCCACGACGAGCGCCCGCCGCGAGACCGTCTTCCTCACCGGCCCGACCGGGATGCTGAGCGTGGCGGGCGGCAAGCTCACGACCTACCGCCGGATCGCGCACGCAGCGCTCACGACGCTTCGCGCCGAGTTCGGCTTGCACCGTCTCGATCGGGGGCCTTTCCCCCTACCGGGCGCGATCGACCCGGTCGAGGGCGTGCGCCGGCTTGCCCGTCGCTTGCCTGACCTCGACGTGGCGGTCTGCACGCACCTCGTCCATCTGTACGGGAGCCTGGCCGACGAGGTACTTGCTCCGGCCGTCGCGGATCCTGACCTGCTCCAACCGATTCACCCAAAAGGGCCCGACATCGGCGCGCAGGCCTTGTACGCGCGCGAGTTCGAGTGGGCGTACGGGCCGGAGGACGTGCTCCGGCGCCGGACGACGCTTGCCCTTCGCGGTCTCGCCGGCGAAAACGTCGTCCGGCGTGTCGATGAGCTCTTCAGGACTCGAGGCGGCGAAGCGCCTCGCGCCGCCAGCGTTCCGTCGTCGCCAGTTCATTGAACGTGTAGACATGGAAGCCGCCGATTGCGGACGCTGGGTCGGCGAGCTGCGGCGCCAACTGCTCGATCAGCGAGCCGGGGCCGTAGCGGCCGCGCAGGAACAGGCGTGCGAGCAGCCCGCCGTGCCGGCGCAGAAATCGCGTCGACTCACCGACTCCGATCCTCGTCGCGATGCGAAGGAGCTTCGTGCTCGCAATCGGCCCGGGAATCCCGATGTGGATGGGGAGCCGGACGCCGCGGGCTCTGACGGCTCCGATCCACCACGCGATCACACCGGCGTCGAGGCAGAGCTGGCTGACGATGTACGTCGCGAAGGGCTCCTTGTCGAACATCACCTGAATCGTGGTCTCGTCGCTGATGAAGGGATGGCTCTCCGGGTAGCCGGAGATCCCAACCTGTTCCAGGCCGTGCCCGAGCTCGGCCATCGCCACGAGCAGCGCCGTCGCGCCGTCGAACTTCCCTGCAGGCAGGTCCGCGTCGCCGGCGATCGCGAAGACGTCGCGGACGCCGATCGCGAAGAGCCGCTGAAGGATGTCTTGCAGATGCTCCTCGTCCCTGACGAGGCGAGCTGCGAGGTGCGGCGCAACCTGGAACTGGGCCGACGTGAGCTCCTCGCACAGTCGCAGCGTCGCTTCGATCCCCCGTGCCGGCGACGAGGTGACCGCCACCTTGATCTCGGTCGGGACGTGCGTGACCACGTCGTCGGCGATCCCCTCGACGGGGAACACCTCGTAGCGAGGACGCCTCAGTAGCGCGGCGAGCGCGTCCCGACCGGCATTGGTTCCGTTAGCTGCTCGATTCGTCCCTGGCCCCCGCGGCCGCGAGGTCCTGCTTCGGAATCTCCTTCTCAGGATCGATGAACGGCCTGCGGACGACAACGGCCGAGGTCTTCTCTTCCGGCCTCTCGACCTCGAGCTCCGTCCCCAGCTCGGCGTACTCGATCGGAACCATCGCGTAGCCGATGTTCTTCTCGAGGCGCGGCGAGAAGCATGCCGACGTCACCTTGCCGATGTTCTTCCCATCGGCGGACACAGGGAAGAAGTCCATCATCGAGCCGTCGTTGTAGGAGCCGAGCTTGGCGCCGCCGATCTCAACGCCCACGAGCTTTCGCGAGATTCCTTTCTCCTTGATCTTCCGCAGCGCGTCCTTCCCCACGAAGTCCGCCTCCTGCTCGAGGTCGACCATCCACTCGTAGCCCAGGTCGACCTCGTAGGGGTTCGTATCCAGCCACATGTCCGCGCCGTACGCCAGGATGCCGCCCTCGATGCGGCGGATGTGGCAGGGCCCGATAACGGCGAGGCCGTGCGGCTTGCCCGCCTCGAGCACCAGGTCCCAGAGCTTGATGCCGTTGTTGGCCGCATCGCGGCAGTAGATCTCGAACCCGATCTCGGAGGTGTAGCCCGTGCGCGAGACCGTCAAGTGCATGCCCTCGAGCTCGTAATCCTTCAGGAAGTAGTACGGAATCTCGAGCACGCTGTCGCCAAGGAGGTCGACGAGCACGTCCCTCGACTTCGGGCCCTGGATCTGCATCGGGCCGACATCCGGCTCGCCGATCTTGACGTCGAGCCCCGAATTGTAGGCGACCCCCATCGCCCACAGGAGCACATCGCTGTCCGCGACGGAGATCCAGAAGTGGTTCTCTTCCAGCCGCAGCAGGATCGGGTCGTTGATGATGCCGCCGTCGGGAGCAGTGATGAAAACGTACTTGCACTGCCCGACCGCACACTTGTTCAGGTCGCGCGGGACGAGCATGTTCGCCAGCGTGAACGCGTCGGGCCCCGTGATCTCCACCTGCCGCTCGACCCCGACGTCCCAGAGCGTGACACCGTTCAGAAGTTCCCAGTACTCCGCCACCGGGTCGCCGTAGTGACGAGGGTGGTACATGTGGTTGTAGAAGCTGTACATGTGCACGCCGTGACGGCGCGACGCGTAAAAGTACGGCGACTTCCGGACCCGCGTGTACAGCAAGACCTCGGGGTGCTCGACGATCTTCGTCACTGCAGCTGCCTCCTCTTCCTTAGCCCAGATTCACGACTACGGTCTTGAGCTCCGTGAACGTCTCCATCGAGAAGCGTCCGCCGACCCGGCCGATCCCGCTTTGCGACCCGGCCCGCCCTCCGAACGGGAGATGGCTCTCCCAGTAGTTCGTCGACTCGTTGATGTTCACCCAGCCGGTCCGCGCAGCCTCGGCGAACCGCAGGCCGCGGCGAAGGTCGTTCGTGAAGACGGCGGCCAGCAGCCCGTACGGGGACGAGTCGATGATCGCGAGTGCCTCGTCCTCGCTCCGGATCGTCGAAATGGGAACGACCGGCCCGAACGTCTCGTCTTTGGCGACATCCATCTCGTCGTTCACACGGTCGAGGACGGTCGCCTCGTAGTACAGGTCCGTGGGAAACTCGCGCGCGCGCGCGCCGCCGGCGACGAGCACCGCGCCGCGCTCGACCGCGTCGCCGACGTGGTTGTCCATCTTCGCGGCGGTGCGCTCGTTGTTGAGCGGGCCCATCGTCGTCTCGTCCGCAAAGGGGTCGCCCAGTCGGATCGTTTTCGCGACCGCTGCCGTCAGCTTGTCGAGGTACTCGTCGTGGACGTCCTCGTGCACGAGGAAGCGCTCGCCGGCGGTGCAGCTCTGTCCGGCGCACAGGAACGCAGCCGCGAGCGTCGCCTCGACGGCGCCGTCCAGGTCCGCGTCCTCGAGGACGACCAGGGGACCGTTCCCTCCCATCTCGAGCAGAAGCGCCTTGCCCGCGGCGCGCTCGGCGACGCGGTACCCCGTGGCGACCGAGCCGACGAAGCCGATTGCGTGCGTGCCAGCGTTTGTTGCAATCTCGTCTCCGACGACCGAGCCGGGGCCGGTCACCAGGTTGAAGACCCCGGCGGGAAGCTCGGCGTCCACGACGCACTCGGCCAGCTTGACCGAGCACACCGACGTCGAAGTCGCCGGCCCCCAGACGACGGTGTTTCCCGAGGCGAGCGCCGGAGCGACTACCTCCGCAGCCATCGTGTACGGCCAGTTCCACGGCGTGATCACGCCGACGACCCCGCGCGGAACGCGGTAGGCGAGCACCCGCTTCGACGCGTCCACCGACGGCGGCATGAGACCTTCGAGCCGTCGCGCATCGCCTGCGGCCATTCGCCAGTACTCGATGAGCTCATCCACCTCGCCGTAGGACTCGGCGCGCAGGGGCTTGCCCTGGTCGAGCGTGAGCGTGCGCGCAAGGTCATCACGGCGCTCCTCGATGATCTCGGCTACTCGCTCCATTGCCGCCGCGCGCTCGAAAGCCGAGCGGGCCGCCCACTCGCGCGCGGCCGCGTTGGCCGCCGCGATCGCCCGCCGAGCGTCGTCGCGCGTCGCCTCGGGGACGGACCCGATCGTCTCACCTGTTGCCGGACTGGTCGCCTCCATCCGTTCACCGGACTCGCTTTCGACCCACGAGCCGCCGACGTACATCGAGTAGTCGCTCGTGCGCGTGCTCAGCGTTTCCCTCTCGCGAAGGAGTTGCGATAGATCTCTTCGTAGGCGGTGGCGTCGACCTCGCGTGGGTTTCCGATCGTCTGCGGATCCTCGTAGGCGATTCTGGCAAGCATCGGAATCTCTTCCTCCGAGAAGCCGAGCTCTGCCATGCTCGGAATGCCGACGTCGTCAGTGAGCCGGTAGACCTCATCGACCCCGGCAAGCGCGGCTTCGAGTGGAGACAGTCCGTGGACGTCGACCCCGAGACCCTGCGCGATGCGGGCGTAGCGCTCCGGGTCCGCGGGCGCGTTGTACTCGCACACAGGTCCGAGCACTCGTGCCGTGAGCGCGCCGTGCGGACACTCGTGCACGCCGCCTGCCGACTGGCTCATGGCATGGGCTGCGCCCGCGCTCTCGGTCCCGTAGGCAAGTCCGCCGAGTGTCGCGGCGTGCGCCATGTCCGTGCGCGCCTCGAGATCGCCGCCGTCTTCGTAGGCGACGCGCAGCGAGCGTGCGACGAGCTCGGTCGCCAGGAGCGCAACGGCGTCGTTGAAGGGTTGGTGGTAGTCACACGTGTAGCACTCGATCGCGTGCGAGAGTGCATCCATCCCGGTCGCCGCGGTGATCGCCGGCGGAAGGCCGAGCATCAGCTCGGGGTCGACGAGCGCGACGTGCGCGCCGATCAACGGCGTGCCGCCGACGTTGAACTTGATCTTTCGCTCCGGATCCGTGATCACGGCCCAGAGCGTGGCCTCGCTCCCGGTTCCCGCTGTCGTGGGCACCGCGACAAGCGGCGGGATGCGCGTCGTGATCGGCGTCCCGCCGTACTCGTACTCGACAATCGAGCCGCCGTGGACGACCTCGACGCCAACCGACTTCGCCGTGTCCATCGAGCTCCCGCCGCCGAGGGCGATGAGGCCGTCGCAGCCGGCTTCGACGTACGCGGTCCGGGCGCGCCCGACGAGCTCGATGTCCGGGTTTGCGCGGACCTCGTCGAAGAGGACCGCGTTCTCGAGGTGCGCAAGCGTCGCATCGGCGAGACCGGCCGCGACGACTCCTTTGTCCGTGACCAGAAGCGGCCGACTGACTCCCAGCTCCGCGACGAGCTCGCCCACGCGCGCGATCGCGCCGGCACCATGGACGATCCGAGTCGGCACTTCGACCGTTCGGACTGTCTCGACTTCTACGCTCACGGGGCGGCGAGCCTATCGCACGGTCGTGGGGCGCCATCGCTCGTCGTCGTTCGGCCTCGAGCTCTGACAGACGAGGAAGCGCCTCGCAGCTGTTCGCCCGAGGCGCTCCCCAGGTTTCGCCGGCTACTCAGCCGGTATCTCTCCATAGACCATCTTCAGACTCAACCCTTGCGAGCGTCGGTAGAGCCACGACACGACGTAGACCGCGATCGCAACGCCATAGAGCACCGCCATGTAGTACTCCGAGTTCCGGAAGTTGACGCCGTAGACGGAGTCCTTGAACCAGTGGTAGAGGGCGAACACGAGGATCGCCGTGAAGGCCGTCGCCGCCGCGGTGATCAGCGGAATGCCGGCCACCTTGTACTTCGCGATCGGCGAGGCGTTGTAGATGTCCGGCCGGCGCCACGGGAAGATCGCCGCCGAGACCGCCGAGCCGAGGAACGTGATCGCGATCACCAACGTTGCGTCGAACGTCCAACTGCTGAACTTCGTGTTGTACGCGTAGAAGTAGCTGATCGGAATCGACGGGATCAGCATCAACGCCAGCGCACCGTACGGGACGCCCTTGGCACTGACCTTCGCCGCGGCCTCGGGCAGGACGCGGTCGAACGCCGCAGCGAAGACGACGCGGGTCGACGACAGGAAGACCGTCCCGACCCAGCCGAAGAACCAGAGGCTCAGGATGCCGACGATGATGAACTGGAGCGCAGCGCTCCCGGTGAAGAAGGCAACCAGCGTTCCTGGGTAGGGAAAGACGCCGAGCGGCCCGGTACCGGCCCAGTAGGCGGCGTTCGACGCGTGATACCACTGCCAGCCGAACGTGTGTGCAAACAGGCCGAAGAAGATCGCCGCGACCGCGGTCGTCGCGAGCAGAGCCCCGCCCATCGCGTAGATGTTCTTGCGGAAGTCCGACGCTCCCCGGACCTCGCCGTACAGAGTCGCACCCCAGTTCGACCAGAGATTGAAGAAGAAGAGGATCGGAATCAACAGCACGATCTGGCCGAAGTGGAATGACCCGAGTGATGCGTAGGTCCCCGCGCTGCCCGCCTTCGCCGTCGCCGCGTACGCGTCCCCGGAGGTGTGGTAGACGTCGTGCGCCTGCGCGTTGAACGCGGAGATGAAGTCGCTCTTCGAATGTACGACAAGGAGGATGAACATGATCAGGAGGCCCACGCAGCCGCCGTAGAAGCAGATCTTCTGGAAGCGTGCGTACGCCCGGACCCCGGCCGCAACCAGCACCGACGCCATCAGCGCGACGATCATCGACGAGGTGAAAACGCCGTTGTGGCTCGACCAGAACGTGACTCCGCGATCCCAGCCGACGATGGCCGAGAGCGGGCCCAGCACCATGATGTTGAGGATGTTCGCGTAGATCGGGACCCAGTGCCAGAGGATGAACCACCATCCGCAAGCGGCCAGCACGAACCCGATCCCGCCGCCGAGCGTCCGGCTGATCCAGACGTAGTCGCCGCCGGCGCGCGGCATCGCCGCAATCAGCGAGGCGTAGGTGATCGCCTGGAAGATCAGGTACGCACCCGAGAGGATCGCCGCCCAGAACAGGCTGCCCCTGGGAATGAAGTTCGCGAAGGAGAACGCGTACAGGCCCAGCGTGACGAAGTTGATCGAGATCGCCGAGTAGATGAACGCGTCGCGGACCGACCAGCCTTTGACGAGGCCGGTCGCCTTGCGGACGAAAAGGGCTTGCTCTCCTGCTTGAGCTGGCCCGGACATCGTTGCCATTCGTGTTCCTCCTATCCGCTCGTGAGGATGAACCGCTTGACCTTCTTCTTGCCGTCGAGATCGACGACGGCACCGAGCAGCTGGCCTTGCTCGTACGAGCTCCCCGGGTTGATGCAGAGAGTTCGGCCGATGCGCGTGGTGCCCTTCGCCTCGTGGATGTGACCGTGGAGGCCGAGGCAGGGCTGATGCTCTTCGATCGCTGCGCGCACCGCGGTCGAGCCGACCGGGACAGTGGAGCGTCCCGCCTCCTTCAGATGCATGTCCTTCGTCAGTTGTGGAGCGTCGTCGAGCCCGGACTTGTACGGAGGACAGTGCAAACTGAAGATCGTCCGCTCGGGAGGGGCCGTCACCTGATCCGTGATCTTCCGGATCCGGATCTCGAGGTCCTCCTCATCCTCCTCTCGATAGGTATCCCACGGTGTTCGGTTCGCCCAGCCGCTCGAGACCATCTGGTACCCGCCGATCTCGACCACCTCTCCCTCGGCGAGCTCGACGCTCTTCGCGCCGCGGATGACATCGTCGACGTTGAGCTGATCATCGTTGCCGGGACAGACGAAGCAGCGGATGCCTTTGCCGGCAAGCTTCTCATCCGCCACCTGCATCCACCGCTCCACGGTCTTCAGCATCTCGTCCTCGAACAGCCCGTGCCAACGCGCCTCGTCGTCTTGCAGCTCGCGCACCTCTTCGGATGTGGTCCTGAACGGGTAGTAACCGCGCCGAATCACGGCTTCCTCGAAGGCCACGACCTCGTCTTCGCCGACGAGCTCTTCGCGGTTTTCGAGCAGGGTGGCGTGCCAGCGGCCGTCGCCTTCGTCGACGACGGGAACGAGCGCCTTCCCGGTCATGTCGCCTCCGAGGACGATTACGTCCGCCTCGTAATGCAGCCCGCTGTTCAGGAACTTCCGCCAGCACGTCTCGGACCCGTGGATGTCAGTGGCGAAGAAGAGCCTCATGCGCGTTCCTCCGGAAGGTCGTACCAGCGCTTGCGTTCGCCGATCTTCGCGCGCAGGCGCCAGGCGCGTGACTTCGGCTCGGCCTCGATCCGCTCCTCGAGCTCCGAGAAGCGGGTGGCAACGTCGGCGAGATCCTCGCCGTAGGCACCCGCCTGCTTACGGCACGCTTCGAGGTTGCGGGTGATTGTCCGCCAGAGGCCCCAGTCCTCACAGCAGAGTTGCGCAATCCGTCCCGCGTTGACCGTGTCGCCGTCCTCGTCTCCGAGCTCACGGTCATGCAGGACCGCGATCGCATCGCGCACGTCCTTCTCGTTCAGCTGAATTACCTGCAGCTTCGTCAGCAGGAGCTCGGCGAGTGGGATCGACGTCTCGTCCAGCTCCATGCGTCCTTCGAGCGGAATCTCGTGGCACATGCGGAACGAGCCCACGAAGACGTCGACCTGGCGGCCGTGATCCTCGTCGAAGAAGAGCAGGCGTTCCCGCGAGTTGAGTGCGTTGAATGAAACCTGCGGCGAGTAACCGAGGTCGCGGAAGAACTTCTGCGCAGGACCCGAGGCACGCCGGGCGGTAACGAAGTCGAGGTCGCCGTACGTCCGTTGCAGCGCCGCAGGCAATTCGTTCCGACTCCTGAGGCGGACAGCGACGCCGCCAAGCAGACGAAGCGGCAGAGCCTGGTCGCGCGCGGCCGAGAGGACCCGGACGCCCTCGGCTACGACGTCGTCCTCGATTTCAGAAGAGCCCGTCACGGCGTCCTCTACGTCCCGTTCTGGTGCGGATGGGAACGAACTGAGATATGAGTAATGTATCTCCGTGGCAGAGGCGAAGGGGCAGGTCAGCGTCCTCCAGGCCTCGAGCGGGGCGACGGCCTCGCTCGCCGACCGGGCGTACCACGCGATCCGGGAGATGATCGTTTCGGTCGAGCTGCGGCCCGGGGCGGTGATCGACGAGCGCGGGTTGATGGACCGACTCGGGATCGGGCGCACGCCGACCCGCGAGGCCCTACGTCGCCTCTCGCAGGAGCGATTGGTCGAGGTCTACCCCCGCCGGGGCATGTTCGTCACGAGCGTGGAGATCCGCGATCTGGCCAGTCTCGCTGAGGTGCGATCGGCTCTGGAAAGCCACGTAGCGCGCCTCGCCGCCGAGCGGGCGACCGACGAAGACCGCAACGCGTTGGAGACCCTCCTCGGCGAGTTGGGAGGCCAGAGCGAGCTGGACGCGCGCGAGCTGATGGCCCTGGACGAGCGGATCCACCGTCAGGTGTACAGCTGTGCCCACAACCCCTTCCTCGAGGCCACACTCGAGGAGTACTACGTCCTGGCGCTGCGGATCTGGTACCTCGCGCTCGATCGCGCCCCGGAGCTGGAGGAGGCGGTGTTGGGCCATCGCGAGCTCTTGGAGGCAATTCGTGACGGAGACGCCGACCGCGCCGAGGCGACGATGCGCCGGCACGTGCTCGACTTCGAAGAGGTCATGCGGCGAGTGCTGACGAGCGCGTGAGCACTATCCCTCTACCGTCATCCGCGCAGGCCGTAGTGGTCGGCGCCGGCATCGTCGGCAACAGCATCGCGTACCACCTCTCGCGGCTCGGCTGGACGGATCTGGTCTTGCTCGAGCAGGGTCCCCTGCCCAACCCAGGCGGCTCGACGGGTCACGCGTCGAACTTCATCTTCCCTGTCGACCACTCGAAGGAGATGACGACGCTCACGAAAGAGAGCGCCCGCCAGTACATCGAGCTCGGGCTCGCCACGATCAGCGGCGGCGTCGAGGTCGCCCGGACGAAGGAGCGGATGGAGGAGCTGAACCGGCGGATGTCGTCGGCGCTCTCCTGGGGCGAGGAGGGGTGCGAGCTGCTGACGCCGGCGCAGGTGCTCAAGAAGGTGCCGTTCCTCAACACGGACGTCATTCTCGGCGGCTTCTACACGCCGGGCGTTTCCGTCGTCGACCCGTTGCGCGCCGGCACGCTGATGCGCGAGTACGCGCAGGAACGCGGTGCGAGCGTGTTCGCCAGCACCGAGGTCACCGGTATCGACGTCGAGAACAACCGTGTGCGGCGCGTCCACACCGACAAAGGCTCGATCGACGCCGAGTACGTGTTCGTCGCGTGCGGGATCTGGAGCCCGCGCATCGCGCGCATGGCGGGCGCGACGATCCCGCTGACGCCGGCTGTGCACCAGATGATCAGCGTGGGACCGATCCCGCTCTTCGAAGAGACGCCCGGCGAGATCTCCTTCCCGATCGTGCGCGACGTGGACACGAACATGTACGAGCGCCAGAACGGAAGCGACATGGAGGTCGGCTCGTACGCGCACCGCGCGATTCTGCTGGAGCCCGACCAGATCCCATCGATCGAGGAGTCCGCGCTGTCGCCGACCGAGCTGCCGTTCACGTCCGAGGACTTCGATCCGCAGCTCGAGCAGGCACTCGAGCTCTTCCCGGAGATCCTCACCGTCGAGGGAGCGGGCATCCGGCACGCGATCAACGGGCTGCTGTCGCTCACTCCCGACGGCATGCCCCTGCTGGGAGAGACGGAGGTCAAGAACCTGTGGTCCGTCGCCGCGATCTGGATCAAGGAGGCACCCGGGATCGCGAAGGCCGTCGCCGAATGGGCCGTGGAAGGCGCGCCGGAGACAGATCTGCATACCGCGGACGTGGCGCGCTTCTACCCGCATCAGCGCACGAAGCGCCACGTCGACGCACGCTCCTCGGAGGGCTACAACCGCACCTACGGGATCGTTCATCCGATGGAGCAGTGGCTGTCGAACCGCGAGGTGCGGTTGAGCCCGTTCTACGCGCGCGAGCGCGAGCTGAGCGCGGTGTTCTACGAGACCGCCGGCTGGGAGCGTCCGTGGTGGTACGCGTCGAACGAGCCGCTGCTCGAGGAGTACGGCGACCGCGTGATGCCTCGCGAGGCGGAGTGGGAATCGCGCTGGTGGTCGCCGATCATCAACGCCGAGCATCTTGCGATGCGCGACCGTGCGGCGATGATCGACATCTCGGCCTTCGCCGTCTTCGACATCGTCGGCTCCGGAGCGCTTGAACACTTGCAGCGCCTGGCGCTTGCGGAGATGGACGTCGCGGTCGGCCGAGTCGTCTACACGTCGATTCTCGACCAGCACGGTGGCTTCAAGGCCGACCTCACGATCATGCGTCTCGGCGACAACTTCTTCCGGGTCGTCACCGGCGGCCTGGACGGTCCGCGCGACCGCAAGTGGTTCGAGGACCAGCTGCCCGCGGACGGCTCCGCCGCGCTCGACGACGTGACCTCCGCATGGTGCACGCTCGGCCTCTGGGGGCCGCGCGCGCGCGACATCCTGGAAGCAACCACGAGCGCCGACGTCTCACACGAGGGCTTTCCGTTCTTGCGCTGCCGCTGGATCGACATCGGGCCAGTACGTACCCTCGCGTCGCGCATCTCGTACGTCGGCGAGCTCGGCTGGGAGCTGTACGCCCCGATGGAGCAAGGCGCCGCGCTGTGGGACACGATCCGAGAGGCGGGACAGCCGTTCGGCGTCGTCCCGTCAGGGATCGGCGTCTACGGCACGACCGGCCGGATCGAAAAGGGCTACCGGTTGTACGGCGCGGAACTGGAGACGGAATACAACGTCGTCGAGGCCGACATGCAGCGGCCGAAGGTGAAGGATGCCGACTTCATCGGCAAGGACGCGCACGTCCGCCACCGGAACGAGGAGCCCGCGGCGATTCTCTCGACGCTCACCGTCGACGACAACACCTCGCCCTCGAACGGAAAGAAGCGCTACATGCTCGGGCGCGAGCCGATCCTCACGGCGGACGGCGCGCGGATCGCCGACAGCAAAGGACGAGGCTCTTACGTGACCAGCGCGGGCTCGGGGCCCTCCGTGGGCAAGCACGTGCTGCTCGCATACCTGCCGCCCGAGCATGCGGAGGAGGGCAACAAGCTCCTGGTCCAATACATGGGCGACCGCTATCCCGTCAGCGTCGCGGTCAAGGGCAGCCGCCCGCTCTTCGATCCAGAGAACACTCGGGTTCGGAGTTGAACGTCATCGTGTGCGTGAAGCGCGTTCCCGAGACGGGGGCACGCATCACGCTCACGGGCGACGCGCAGGCGATCGACACGAGCCTGCTCGGCTTCACGATCTCGCCGCACGAGGAGTGCGCCGTCGAGGAAGCGCTGCGCATCGTCGGGAAGCACGGGGGGTCGACGACGGTGCTGACCCTGGGACCGCCCGACGCCGCCGAACAGCTACAGAACGCCATGGCGATGGGCGTGGACAACGCCGTGCTGCTCGAGACCGACGGGAGTGACTGGAACGCTGAGGCGACGGCCGCTGCACTCGCAGACGCGATTAGCGCGCAACCCGAACTGTTCGACGTGCTGCTGTTCGGCAACGAGGCGGCGGACACCGGCGACTACCAGGTGGGCGTTCGCGTCGCTCATGCGCTGGGGCTCCCGTGCGTCACCGGCATCAAGGGCATCGCGATCGAGGACAGGAAGCTGACAGCGCGGCGCGAGGCAGGCGGCGGCTGGGAGATCTTCGAGCTGCCGCTGCCGGCGGTCGTCACGGTGAAGGAAGGAATCAATCTGCCGCGCTACGCGTCGCTGCCCGGGCGGCTGCGTGCGAAGAAGACGCCGATCGCGCGGATCGAGCCACAGCCGCGCGCGAGCGCGCTGGAGACGATCAGGCTCGTCGTCCCGCCGGAGCAGGAGACGCACGCCGAGATCCTCGCCGGCGCCGCCGCGGCGCCGCGCGTCGTGGAGGTGCTGCGCGAGCTCGGGCTAGTGGTGACGTCATGATCCTCTGCCTCGTCGACGGCGACCCGGTCTCGCTCGAAGCGCTGACATTCGCACGCGAACTCGGTGACGTCGAGGCGCTGATCTTCGAGGAGACGGACGTCGACGGCTACACCGCACGCGCGCGCCGCGTTGTGCACCCGCGACTTGGGGACTACGCGCCCGAGGCGTGGGCGCAGGCGATCGTCGAGCTCGAGCCGGAGGTCGTGGTCGCCCCGGGCACCGACCGCGGGCACGAGGTGCTGGCCCACGTCGCGGCGCGGCTGGGCGTCCCACTGGCCGCGAATGTCGTCGCGGCTGCAACCGACGGCGACGCCTTGCAGCTCACGCGCCAGCGCTGGGGCGGCAGCCTGCTGGAAGAGGCCCGGCTCACCGGAACGCCGAAGCTGCTCACGGTCGCCGCGCATGCCGTCGTGGCGCAGCCCGCCGGCGTCACTACGACGACGGAGGAGTTCACCCCGTCCCTCGCCGACGAACACTTCGTCGTGCGGGTGTCAGGCCGCGAGCAACCGACCGCCGGCACCGTTCGGCTCGACACCGCGCGCGTCGTTGTCGGCGGCGGCCGCGGCGTCGGCAGCAAAGAGGGGTTCGAACTGCTCGAGGAGCTCGCGAACCTCCTCGGGGGTGCCGTCGGCGGCTCGCGCGTCGTCACCAACCTCGGCTGGAGACCGCACTCCGATCAGGTCGGACAGACGGGTGCGCGGATCGCGCCCGACCTCTACATCGCCTGCGGCATCAGCGGCGCAATCCAGCACATCGTCGGGTGCAAGGCCGCCAAGCGGATCCTCGTGATCAACAAGGACCAGAGCGCACCGATCGTCGCGCGCGCAGACTGGGCCGTGATCGGCGACCTCCACGAGATCGTGCCCGCGATCGTCGCGGAGCTCCGCAAGAACGGGGTCTAGTAGCGCAGGTACAGCTGGTCCGTCTTCGCCGCCATGATGAAGTCGTTGCGATGCAGGCCTTTGATCTTGTGCGTCCACCACGTGACCGTCGTCCTGCCCCACTCGGTCAGCAGCGCCGGGTGATGTTGCTCCTGCTCCGCAAGCTCGGCGACTTCGTTCGTGAGTTCCAGTGCCTGCGCAAAATCATCGACCGCAAAGACGCGTCTCAGACGTTTGATCCCGTCGAGCTCGACGATTTCCCAGTCAGGAATCTGGGGATGCAGTTCTGCGATCTCGGCATCGGCCAAGGTCGGGGCGTCCTTGCGACAGGCGACGCACTTCATCTGCGTCAATGCCTTCATCGCGCCGATCGGAACCGTTCGAGCAACCCGCGCAGGGGGACGTCTGCAAGCGATTCGAGCACGAGGTCGGCGTCGTCGAGCGCGAGCGTCGCCGTCATCGGGTTCGGCACAGCCACGCAGACGAGCCCGGCTGCTTTCGCGGCGGTGACGCCATTCGGTGAGTCCTCGAAGGCGATAGCCTCGTGCGGCTCGAGCTCGAGACGGTCGAGCGCCTCGAGGTAGAGATCGGGTCGAGGTTTCGCCCGCGCCGTGTCGCCGTTTGCGGCCACGATCGTGTCGAGGCCTTCGAGGTGACCGAGCCGGCCGAGATGACGCGCGATCCAGTCGTCGTCGCTGCTGCTCACCACCGCGGTGCGCAGGCCGAGCCGCTCGGCTTCGGCGAAATACTCTTCCACGCCAGGTCTGAGCTCTTCGAGATCCGTGAGCTCGTACTCGCGGGCGCGGCGACGTGTGGTCAGCGCCTGCTCGTCGAGGCGCCTGCCGACGAGCTCCTCGAGATGTCCGAGCGGATCGAAAGGCGCGCCGATCGTTCCGATGAGGGTGGCCCACCGATCCTGCGGCAACTCGTGACCGTGCTCGCGGTAGAGCTCCTCCCAGACGAGCCGGGAGGGAGTCTCGGTGTCGACCAGCAGGCCGTCGAAGTCGAAGAGGAGCCCACGGATTGCCACGCTGTCAGTCTTCCTGAATGGCTGTGCTCGGCGTCGACGTGGGCGGGACCTTCACCGATGCGGTCGTCCTGGACGGCGGTCGCGTGACCACCGCCAAGGTGCTCACCGCCCCTCACCAGGAGGAGTCGGTCCTCGCGGCAGCGCGAGCGGCGGGCGCCGACCGCGTCGAGCGTTTCGCGCACGGGACGACGGTTGCGACCAACGCGCTGCTCGAGCGCAAGGGAGCGCGGACAGCGTTCGTCACCACCGCCGGCTTCGAGCATCTCCTGCATCTGCGCCGTCAGACACGCGCGCAGCTCTACCGCCCGTGTGCGGCGTGGCCCGAGCCGCTCGTTCCGCTCGACCGCTCATACGGCATTCGCGGGCGCATGGGTCCCGAGGGAGAGCTCGAGCCGCTCGAGCTCGGCACGCTGCCGGACATCGACGCCGACGCGGTCGCGGTGTGCCTCTTACACGCGTACCGCGATCCGTCGCACGAGCGCGTCGTTGTCGAGGAGCTCCGGCGCAGGCTGCCGGATGCGCACGTCGTCGCCTCGCACGAGGTGGCGCCGGAGTTCCGGGAGTACGAGCGGGCGTCGACCACCGCGGCCGATGCCTACCTCGGGCCGGTCGTGGCGCGCTACCTGCACGCGCTGGCAGACGCTGCCGCGGCAGCAGGCTTACCGGAGCCGCTCGTCATGCGTTCCTCGGGAGGGGTTGCGACCCCCGACGAAGCGGCCGATCATCCGGCGACGATTCTCGTCTCCGGCCCCGCCGCCGGTGTGGTCGGCGCTGCACGACTCGCGGCACTGGACGGCATCGAGAACGCGATCGCGTTCGACATGGGTGGCACGTCGACGGACGTGTGCCTGATCGCGGGCGGTCGCGCCCAGCGCGCAAGCGAACGAACTGTCGCAGGCCTGCCGATCCGCCTCTCGACGGTCGACCTGCACACCGTCGGTGCGGGCGGGGGCTCGCTCGTCTGGACGGACGCCGGCGGTGCACTGCATGTCGGTCCGCAGAGCGCCGGCGCAGATCCGGGCCCGGCGTGTTACGGACGCGGCGGAACGCAGGGCACGGTCACCGATGCGAACCTCCTGCTCGGCCGACTGCCTCACCAGCTCGCCGGCGGCGTCGAGCTCGACCGCGCGGCGGCCGAGCGCGCACTCGCGGGAATCGATCCGGCGGCGGTCGTCGATGTCGTCAACGCGGAGATGCTGCGTGCGCTGCGCGTCGTCTCCGTGGAGCGCGGGCACGACCCGGCGGACTTCGCGCTCGTGGCGTTCGGCGGAGCCGGCCCACTGCACGCGTGCGAGCTGGCGGACGAGCTTGGCATTCGCACCGCGCTCGTCCCGGAGGCCGCGGGCGTGCTGTCGGCACTCGGACTGGTCGCGTCGGAGGAGCGGCGAGACGCGGTGCGCTCGTATCTCGTCCCCCTTCGGGACGCCGGCGAGCTGCCGCGGGAAGGCGAAGCCGATCTCCGCTACGCGGGACAGTCCTTCGAACTGACCGTGCCGCTGCAGGAAGATTTGGCCGACGCATTTCACCGCGCACACGAAGAGCAGTACGGGTTCGCGGAGCGGGACCGCGAAGTCCAGCTGGTGGCTGTGCGGACCGCCGACATCCGTCGGGGACCCGAGCTCGAGCTGCCGCGCGGCAAGGAAACGACGATCTACGGCCCCGCCGTCGTCGAGCTCGCCGGCTCCACGTGCTGGATTCCCCCTGGGTGGGTGGGGGCTAGGGATGGTCGCATGCTGAGGCTCACGCGACAGTGACGATCGAGCTCCAGATCATCGGCAGCCTCCTGCGCGCGGTGGCGGAAGAGATGGGCGCCGTGCTCGTCCGTTCGGCGTTCTCGGCGAACATCAAGGAGCGCCGGGATTGCTCCACGGCGCTGTTCGACGAGCGCGGCCGGATGGTCGCGCAGGCCGAGCACATCCCCGTGCATCTCGGCGCGATGCCCGATGCGGTCGCCGCGGTGATGCGGCAGGACCCGGCCTTCGGCGAGGTGTGGGCGCTCAACGATCCCTACGCAGGGGGCACGCACCTTCCGGACATCACGCTCGTGTCGCGAACCGAAACGGGCTTCGCGGTCACGCGCGCGCACCACGCAGACGTGGGCGGCCGGGAGCCGGGCTCGATGCCCGCCGATTCGCGCACCCTGGACGAAGAAGGCGTCGTGATTCCTCCGACGCGGCTCGACGACGACGTGATCGCGGGTCTGGTCGCGCGCATGCGCAACCCCGAGGAGCGGCAGGGAGATCTGCGCGCGCAGCTCGCGGCGCACCGCCTAGCGGAGCAGCGGGTCGCGGAGCTCTGTGAGCGGCGCGGACGCGACACGGTCATCGCGGCGATGGACGAGCTCTTCGCCTACTCCGAGCGCAGGATGCGCGCAGGCATTGCCGCTCTCCCGGACGGTCGGTTTGCAGCGCACGACGTGCTGGAGGCGATCGCAGGCGACCTCGAGGTGCACGCGACCGTGACGGTCGAGGGCGAAACGGTCGCAATCGACTTCACCGGAACCTCCCCGCAGCATGCCGGGAATCTCAACTGCCCGCTGTCGGTTGCGCGCTCCGCGTGCTTCTACGTCGTCCGCCTTCTCGTCGATCCCGCTCTCCCGGGGTCGGGCGGCGCGTTCGCCCCCGTCAACGTCACCGCTCCCGCAGGCTGCCTCGTCAACGCGCGCCCGCCGGCGGCCGTGGCCGCGGGCAACGTGGAGACCTCCTCCCGAATCGTCGACGTCGTGATGCGCGCCTTCGGCGAGGCGATCGAGGTTCCGGCGCAGGGACAGGGAACGATGAACAACGTCACGCTCGGCAACGAACGCTTCACGTACTACGAGACGATCGGCGGCGGTCAGGGCGCATGTCCGGATGCAGATGGGCCGAGCGGCGTGCATGTCGCGATGTCGAACACGCTCTCGACGCCGGTCGAAGCCCTTGAGCTGCAGTACCCGCTGCGCGTCGAGCGCTATGGGCTCCGGCTCGGCTCCGGCGGAGCGGGACGGCACCGAGGCGGCGACGGCGTCCTGCGCGAGCTGCGTGTCCTCGAGGCCTGCAGGCTCTCGATCATCAGCGAGCGCCGCGTGCACCGGCCGCAGGGCGAGCGCGGGGGCGACCCGGGAGCCGCCGGGCGAAACTCGCTCAACGGAGAGCCCCTACCGGCGAAGGTGACGCGCGATCTCACCGCAGGGGACGTCGTCACGATCGAGACCCCGGGCGGCGGCGGGCATGGTGGGTAGGGTCTAGCCTGTGAGCGGCCATGTCGAAGCGATCTTCGTCGCGTCCGAGCGGGGCGAGCTCCCGGCTCCCGTCGAGCGCGTTCGTGCTTACGCAGGACGCGGTCTCCAGGGCAACCGTTACTTCTGGGAAGACGGCGACGCGCCCCCGGGGCGAGGCGTGACGCTGATCGCGGCCGAGGCGATGGATGCGGTCGCGCTCGAGGGCAACGTCTCGATCGAGCCCGCCGCAACGCGGCGCAACGTACTTACGCGCGGGATCGACGTCAACGAGCTCGTCGGCAAGCGCTTCCGCATCGGCGACGTCGAATGCGAAGGCGTCGAGCTCTGTGAGCCCTGCGCGCATCTCGAGTCGATGACGCAGCCGGGCCTGATCAAGGCGCTCGTGCATCGCGGCGGTCTCAACGCCGACATTCTCAGCGACGGCGAGATCAGCATCGGCGATCCGGTCGTCGCGGTCTAGACACCCATAGTCGGCCGCGCCTTCATCCTCGGCGGCACGGGCAACGTCGGCACGGCGATCGCGCATTCGCTCGCAGCTGACGGCTGGCAGGTCACCGTTGCGGGCAGAACCGAGCGGGCCGCGCCCGTGGGTATCGAACAGGTCGCACTCGACCGAGACGAGCAAGGCGCACTCTCCGTCGCGGACGGCTTCGACGTCGTCGTCGACGTCATCCCGTTCGAGGCGGCGCACGCCGAACAGCTGCTCGCGCTCGAGACCGGCGCGCTCGTCGCGATCTCCTCCGCGTCCGTCTACGCCGACGAGCAAGGCCGCACGCTCGACGAGGCGCAGGGCGTCGACGACTTCCCCGAGTTCCCGCTCCCGATCCCAGAGACGCAGCCAACAGTCGCGCCCGGCGACGACACGTACTCGACGAAGAAGGTGAAGCTCGAACGGATCCTGCTCGAGAACGGCCACGTGCCGGCCGCGATCGTGCGGCCGTGTGCGATCTACGGGCCTGGCGACCGGATGGGGCGCGAGTGGCACTTCGTCAAGCGCGCGCTCGATCGCCGGCCCTTCGTCGTGCTGACGAACCGCGGTGCCGGACAGTTCCACACCACCGCGTCGGAGAACATCGGCGAGCTCGTGCGGTTGATCGCGGCCCGGCCGCGGACGGGTGTCTTCAACTGCGGCGATCCCGATCCGCCGACCGTGCTGGAGATTGCCCGCGCGATCGGCGAAGCCGCAGGCCATCGCTTCGAGGAGGTTCTGCTCGAAGAGCCGGCCGCTCGCGGCGAGGTCGGTCAGACGCCCTGGTCGGCTGCCAAGCCTATGCTCGTTGACATGGCGAAGGCCGAGCAGGAGCTCGGTTACCACGCTGCGACCACCTGGGCGGAGGCGCTTCCCCGGCAGGTCCGCTGGTTGATCGGGGCCACGCGGGATCGAGACTGGCGCGAGGTGCTCACGCGCGGCGCGGATTACCTCAAGTTCGACTACGAGGACGAGGACGAGCTCGTCGCAGATCTCCCGAAGGCATAGGCTCAGCCCGTGGACGGCGTCGTCAAGGTCGCATGCGTCCAGGCCGAGCCGGTCGCGTTCGATCGCGCGGCCACGATCGACAAGGTCGCAGGGCTCGCAGGCGAAGTCGCAGGAGCGGGTGCGCGACTCGCCCTCTTTCCGGAGACCTTCATCCCCGTCTACCCGTCCAACCGCTGGGTTCGCTACCTCGCGGGCTGGGGCGGTCCGGAGGCGGGAGCAGCACGCGAAGTCTTCGCGCGACTGATGCAGCAGTCGGTGACGGTTCCCGGCGCCGACTCGGATCGCCTCGCCGAGATCGCGCGTGCGAACGACCTCTGGCTCGCGGTCGGCGTGAACGAGCTCGACGGCGGGACGATCTACAACTCGCTGCTCGTCTACTCACCTGACGGAGGGCTGGCGCTCCACCACCGCAAGCTGATGCCCACGAATCACGAGCGCCTGGTCTGGGGACTGGGCGATGGGCGTGGGCTGGAGACGATCCCGACCGACCTCGGCAAGGTCGGCGGCCTGATCTGCTGGGAGAACCTGATGCCGCTCGCGCGCTTCGCCCTCTACCAGGGTGGAGTCGAGGTGTATCTGGCCCCGACGGCCGACGATTCGGAGGACTGGCACGACTCGATGAAGCACATCGCGCGAGAGTCGCGCGCATTCGTCCTCAGCTGCTGTGTCTTCCAGCGCGCTTCCGCGTACCCGGACGACGTGCCGCTTGCCGATGGTGACGAGCTGGTGGGCGCCGGGGGCTCAGCCATTCTTGCGCCGGACGGGACCTACCTCGCCGGGCCGCTGTGGAACGAGGAAGGCATTCTCTACGCCGATCTCGATCCACAACGGCTCTACGAGGCACGTCAGCGTTTCGACCCGGCCGGGCATTACAACCGGCCGGACGTGTTGCGCCTTCAGATCCGCTAGGAGCCGATCCGCAGGCCGAGGTTTCCGGTCGGAAAACCACGAAGCTTGCTCTTCAGCAGTTCGAGCATCGGATGCCGCCTTTCCGCAGTTGAGGACTTACGCCACGATCAGCATCGGCCGTCAATCCGGACGGCCTTATCCCTCGTCCGACGGGTCCTACGGGCGCGGCGCGCTGCGCCTCAAGACGCGCGCATCGCCGTCGCGGCGCGTGACTCTGTCTGCATCGAAACGCTCCAGGAGCAGCTGTGCGGTCTTGCGCGACACTCCGAGCAGGTCCCGAAAGCGGGCGAGCGTGATCCGTCCGGACGCCCCGAGTTCTTCGAATAGGACATCCCGGGCGCGCTCGTAAGCAGCGGCGGAGACGGCGTATCCATCGCCGGTGCGCACCAGTCGACCCTGTTGCTCGAGGAAGCGCGCGAGGCCCGCGTCTTCGACCTTGACGGGCTCGAGCCCGAGCCGTGCTTCCAGTTCGGCCGCCTCTCGTTCGCGCTCGCCGAGTGAGCCCGCCCTGCCCGGGCGGTAGAGCTTCGCGCCGCGTCGCTCCAGTCCGAGCCGCGGCAGGACGGCCGGCGCCCAGGCCTGCGTCGGAGCCGGCACGCCCGGATCGAGCGGGTCAGCCGCGTCGAGGCGCCGCTCGAGCTCAACGCGAAGCTCTTCGAGCCATTCATCGGAGAAAGACCAGCCGCCGTCGGCATCGAGAACCGGCGCGTGGAGCAGCACCTCGCCGCGCGCGCTGCGCTCGAATCGCGTCGCGTCAGCATGACGCGGCGGGGCGGCGTCGATGACGAGCCCGCCTCCGACCGTCGTTCCCGCGCGCAGCACGACACGGTCACCCCGCGCAGCCACGATCGGCGCGTCGAGCCGAAGCTGGGCGAAGCGGTCGACGCGCACCACGCGCGCGAGCACGGTTGCCGTCCCGTGGTGAACGAGTACACGCGGCGGGATCGGCGCGAGCTCCTCGACCTCGACATCGAGCCGAAAGCTGACGTCGTACGCGTCACGTTCGACTAGAGCGTCGCCACGGCCGAGGTCGCTCCGCTCCACGCCGGGAAGAGCAACCGCGACTCGCTGTCCAGCCTCGGCGACGTCGACTTCCCGGTCGTGGACCTGCACGCTGCGAACTCGTACCTCGCGCGCGCCCGGCTCTGCACGGAGGATGGCTCCCGGGCCGATCCTTCCCGACCAGAGAGTCCCGGTCGCGACCGTTCCGATGCCGTGCAGGCTGAAGACGCGATCGACATAGAGCCTCGTCGGTGCGTCCGCGCGTTCGGTGTCGACGGAGGCGCGAGCCAGAGCAGCACGCAGCTCGTCCAGGCCGCTGCCTGTCTTCGCGCTGACGGCGACGACCTCCGAGCCCGGCACGAGCTCGCGTGCTTCGTCGAGTGCGAGCTCGAGCGCATCGGGCTCGACGGCATCCGCCTTTGTGACTGCGACCACACCTCGATCGACGCTGAGCAACCTGAGGATCGCCAGGTGCTCGCGCGTCTGCGGACGCGCGCCCTCGCCAGCGTCGATGACGAGCAGGAACAGGTCGATCCCGGTCGCTCCCGCGACCATCGTGCGGACGAAGCGCTCGTGTCCCGGCACGTCCACGAGCGAGAGCCGGCGGCCGTCCGGCAACTCGAGCGGCGCGTAGCCCAGATCGATCGAGATCCCGCGGGCCTGTTCCTCGGGAAGTCGATCGGTGTCCTTGCCGGTCAGCGCGCGCACGAGCCATGTCTTGCCGTGGTCGATGTGTCCTGCTGTCCCGACAGTCAGCGGCATCTGGCTTGAATCAGACCGTCCTCGATCTGCTCCACGCGGAAGCCTGCGCCGTCGAGGAGCGCACGCCAATCAGACTCGGTTCGCTCTCGCCCGCGCTGGAGGACGAGCATCAAGAGGTCCAGCCACTTCACGCCGGCCTGGTCGTTGCCCGGCGGGACGACCGAATCGAGGACGAGCAACCGCGCCTCATCCGGTGCCGCTGCGCGGACGGTACGCAAGACGGCTGCCGCACGCTCGTCGTCCCAGTCATGGAGGATCTTGGACAGCACGTAGGCATCGCCTTCGGGCACCTGCTCGAAGAAGCTCCCGGAAACGAAGGTGATGCGATCACCGACGGCGGTCTCCTCTCGATCAGCCTCGGGCAGGTCGAAGACGATCCCGCGCAGCTCCGGCCGGCGCTCGAGGAGGTCACGAAGGAGCCTGCCGGTGCCGCCGCCGACGTCCACGACGGCCTCGCCCTCGCGCCACTCGAGCGCAGCGAGCTTGTCGGCACGTTCGGCCTGGCCGCCCTCCATGGCCCGGTCGAAATTCGAGCGCTCCTCCGGCTGGGTGGCAAACCAGGACCAGATGTCCGTCCCGTACGCGCGCGCAAAGGGCACGTCGGTGAGGCGCACGTCGAGTGCACCGATTGCGGGGTAGCAGACCTCACCGAAGAGGTGCGCGAACTCGCGCCAGCGGTCGTCGTTGTCACTGCGGAGCAGCTCCGAGGCCTCGGTGTTGCGGAAAGCACCGGGCTCGTCCTCTGCGAAGACTCCGTCGCTCGCCAGCGCCCGCAGGATGCGATGGAGGGTGTCGGTATCCGCACCGTTTTCCTCTGCAAGCTCGGCAACCGAGCGCGGACCGGTGGCGAGCGCATCGGCCACGCCGAGGTCCGCGGCGATGCCGAGGGCCTTGGTGCCCAACGCACCGCGGATGAGGTTCCAAAGCCGTGCTTCCGGCGGCACGTCGTTCATGCGCGCGCGGCCTCGACAGCCACCGCAACCTCGTCCGCCTCCGCATCCGTGAGCGTCCGGCAATCCAGGAGCGTTCGGCCGTCGCGCACGACCGCGATCACGGGTGGATCGCCCGCCCGCAGCTTCACGGCCAGCTCTTCCTCTACGGCGCAGGCAAAACTTGGGAGCTCCGTCAACGGCAGCGATCCACCGCCGGCCCGTGCAACGGTCTCTTCGACCTCACCGTGAACGAGCTCCGCCAGACGCGCGGCGCGCACTCTCACGGCTTCCACCGGCTCGCGCAACATGCGCAACACCGGGATCTCATCCGGCGCGTCGACGGCGAGCGCAAGAGTTCCTTCGAGCGCAGCAAGAGTCAGCTTGTCTGCGCGCAATGCTCGTTGCAGCGGATGGCGGCGCAGTTTCTCCACGAGCTCGGCGCGCCCCAGGACGATCCCGGCCTGGGGGCCACCCAACAGCTTGTCGCCGGAGAAGCACACGAGGTCCGCGCCGGCAGCCAGGCTTGCGCGGGCCGTCGGCTCGTCACCGATGTCGATGAGCGCACCTGATCCGAGATCGTCGACGAGCGGCAGATCGTGACGGCGAGCGATGTCCGCCAGTTCGCCCAGCGAAGGCTGGGCAGTAAAGCCGACGACACGGAAGTTCGACTGGTGCACGCGCAACAGCACCGCTGTCTCCGTGCCGATCGCGGCTTCGTAGTCGGATGCGCGCGTGCGGTTCGTCGTTCCGACCTCGCGCAGGCGCGCACCCGATCGTTCGAGTACGTCGGGAATGCGAAACCCGTCGCCGATCTCGATCAACTCTCCGCGCGACACCAACACCTCACGACCTTCGGCGAGCGCGGCGAGCGCGAGCATTACCGCCGCCGCGTTGTTGTTGACCACGAGCGCGGCCTCGGCCCCGGTCAGGCGGCGGAGGCTGTCGGCGACGTGTTCCTGCCGGGAGCCGCGCGCGCCGGCCGCCAGCTCGTACTCGAGGTTCGAGTAGCCTCGCGCGATCTCGCGCACACGGTCGAGCGCGGCCTCGGCGAGCGGAGCACGGCCGAGGTTCGTGTGCACGATCACGCCCGTGGCGTTGATCACCCGCCGCAGGTGCGACGTATGCGCAGCGTCGAGTTCGTTCTGCAGCAGCGCCGCCAGATCGCCTGGATCGTCACCCCGCTGGATCTGTTCACGCGCGCGCGCGACGACTTTGCGCGCAGCCTCGACAGCGAGCGGATCGGCGCTCTGCCGCGCCAGCTCGTCAACGGACGGAAGGTCACGCAACCTCATGGCGAGAGGCTACTTCGTAACTAAGGCGCGATCACTGCGCGTCGGCCTTGACCGGGGCAGCAGGTGTCGCCGAGGAGCGCGACTCGTAGCCCGCCCGCACTCGTTCGACCACCTCGTCGAGATCATCGGTGACGAACAGGAGGTCGAGATCCTCCGGCGAGATCATCCCGTCGGCGAGCAGTTCGCCCTTGATCCAGTCGATCAGCTCGCCCCAGTAGTCGCTGCCGTACAGGACGACCGGGAAGTGGAACACCTTTCCCGTCTGGATCAGCGTCAGCGCCTCGAACAGCTCGTCCACCGTCCCGAATCCACCTGGGAAGACGACGAAGCCTTCGGCGGCCTTCACAAACATCGTCTTGCGTGCGTAGAAGTGCCGGAACGTCAGCGAGATGTCGAGGTAGGGGTTCGGCGCCTGCTCGTGCGCCAGTTCGATGTTGAAGCCGACGGAGAGCCCGCCTCCTTCCTTCGCGCCGCGATTGGCGGCCTCCATCACGCCAGGCCCGCCGCCGGTCACGACCGCCCAGCCCAGCTCGGCGAAGCGGCGGCCTGCCGTGCGCGCCTCCGCGTAGACCGGGTTGTCTTCGGTGATGCGCGCGGAACCGAAGATGGTTACCGCCGGCTGGACGATCATGTCGACCGCCTCGAAGCCCTCGCGGAACTCGTGCGCGATGAGGGCGATGTCCTGTTCGAGATCTTCGGTCTTCTCCTCGGCGGAGAGGATCCGTCTGTCTTCCATCAGAAGTTTCGCGGCACGTGCGTCGCGTGCATACCGAGCACCAGTGCGATCGCGAGGCCGAAGTACAGCACACCGATGATCAGCCGTTGGTGCGGTTTGACGCGGTAGTACTCCTGCATCTCGGGGTGATGGCGCATCTTCCAGCGGCGCCAGAGCTCAGACGCCGAGAAGAGCAGGATGATGATCAGGATCGGGTTGGGCTTCCAGATCACGAGGCCCAGCAGTCCTAGGAAGCCGACCAACCAGAGCGCCGGGTGCAAGGCGGCCGTGATCCGCCCGCCGTCGAGCGGGACGACCGGAAGCAGGTTGAAGAGGTTGATGAAGAAGCCGAGAAAGGCGAGAGCCTTGAGGGAGTTCGAGTCATAGGCGACGCCGGCGATATAGATGGCAAGCGCCCCGGCCGAGCCCAGCAGCGGGCCTCCGATCGCAAGCTTTGCCTCGCGCCAGGCGTTGTGCGGCATCTCCTTGAGCGTGATCAGCGCGCCCATGAACGGGATGAAGAGCGGCGCCGACACCGGGAGCCCCTGCCGCTTCGCCTCGAGGACGTGTCCCATCTCGTGCACGAACAGCAAGACGACGAGCCCGATCCCGAACCACCAGCCGCCGATCCAGACGTATACAGCGGCCGAGACGAACATCGAGAAGAGGAACTTGAACTTGAGCAGGACGACGCCGAACTTGGCCAGAAATGCGCCGATAGCGGCGATCGGCGCCCAGATCCTGCGGAAAAGGCCGCGCCAGTCGAAGCCTTTCGGCTGGATCGGCTCGTACTGGCGCCACTCCTGTGGGTATTGCTCCATCCCTGCCATTGTGCCAACCGGTATCGGTCGCACCGCGGCAGCGCATGACCCCCGGCCGATCCACTGCTCGCCGGCTCAGGGCAGCGAGACGGAACGCTGGGCTAGGGAGTGTCGCCCAGGATCAGTCGCAGCTCCTTCTGCAGCTCAGTCTCGAGACCGTCGCCACCCGGCGCCGCCTCGAGCAGCCGGAGCAGCCCGACTGCGTACGCGCGGACGCCCTCATCGCTCATGGCGACCAGGGTGCCCGGGTTGGGGTACTCGTCGGGGCGCGCCTTGTGGGCCTCGCCTAGCGCTGTCATCAGCGCGAATCGGCTCTGGTCGATGTCTTCCATGCCCGCCTCCCGACGGCGAGAGGCGACCTAAACCTCGCAGTGTTTGCCCCGGTTCGGAATAGGCCGGGCGGCCCACAGGGCGCTGATCTGTCCCAACGGAAGCTACGAACCGCGGCCGATCCATTCCTCGCCGCCCTCGTAGAACTCCTTCTTCCAGAGCGGCACCTGCTCTTTGAGGGTGTCGATCGCGTCCTTGCACGCAGCAAGCGCATCCTGTCGGTGCGGCGCCGACACGGCGATGACCACGCTCGCCTCGCCGATCTCGAGTCGCCCCGTGCGATGGTGGATCGCGATCTGACAGAGGTCATAGCGTTCTTTCAGTTCTGCCGCGATCTGGGCCATCACCCGTTCGGCCATTTCTTCGTAAGCCTCGTAGTCGAGGTGAAGGACAGTGCGCCCGCGTGACTGCAGACGGGTGGTCCCGATGAAGGTCGCGATCGCCCCCGCCTGGTCCGTGCGCACCTCGTCGACGACTGCATCCACTGACAGCGGTTCCGCGGTGAGGCGGAAAGCACCGCCCGAAACGGGTGGGATCAGCGCGACCTCGTCGCCGTCGGCGAGCGGGCGATCTCGGTCGGCGTACTCCTTGTTCACCGCGTAGAGCAGGCCTTCCGGCTCGTCGCCGAGATCGAGCGCGGGCCAGACATCGGCGACTCGGTCGACGCCGTCGAGCTCGCGTTCGCTCCAGCCGGCGCGCTCCCTGAGACCCGCGAAAAGCTTGACGGAGACGCCCATGATGAGCAGCCTAGTAGTGGATGCGCGAGGCCCCCCCGAGTAGCAGTGCCGGCAGAAAGGCTCCTCTGCCGGTCGCTCCCGAAGTTCCCAAGCCGAGCTGGAGACTCCCACGACGACCGTTGGGGCCTGTCGGCAGGTGGGTTGTCATAGCGATTCTGGCCGCGTTCGTCCTGAACTATTGGCTTGCGTCCCGTTCGCTCTCGGAGCCGCCACGCGTTCAGATCCCGTACAGCCCGCTCTTCCTGAACGAGGTTCGCCAGGGCAACGTCGACCGCATCATCTCCAAGGGGACATCAGTTCAGGGGCTGTTCAAAAGTCCCGTGCGCTATCCGCCAACCGGCAGCGGCTCTCGGAGCTCCGAACGATTCTCGACGCTGATTCCCTCGTTCGCGGACACAGCCGCACTTTCCAAACTCCTCGAAGAGAACAATGTCGTCATCAACGCCGAGCCGCTGGAAAGCTCAGCCGCCTGGTGGGAGACCTTGCTGTACGGCTTCGGCCCGACCCTCCTGCTCATCGGCCTCCTGGTGCTTCTGATGAGGCGTGGCGGTCGCTCGGCGCTCGGCTCTTTCGGCCGTTCGCGAGCGAAACGCTACGAGGCCTCTGCGGAGCGCGTGACCTTCGACGACGTCGCAGGGATCGAAGAAGCGAAGGACGAGCTGACGGAGATCGTCGACTTTCTGAAGAACCCCGACCGCTACGGACGACTCGGTGGGCGGATCCCGCGGGGCGTGCTCCTCAGCGGGCCTCCCGGAACCGGCAAGACCCTGCTCGCGCG
>DASVEU010000116.1:0-7618 GCA_036380395.1 Gaiellaceae bacterium | reverse complement strand
GAGAAGATCCGCGAAGACGCTGTCGAGCGCGAGAGCTTCGATCCGTTCTTCACGTTCTTCCTCGGCGGGCTCGCCGCGTTCGAGGGCAAGACACGGGTGGGTGCCGTCGGCGTGAGCGGCTTGCCGGGCGAGGTCGACGAGGCGCTCGCGCAACAGGCGCTCGAGGCCGCAGGTCTTTCCTACTGATCTAGTCAGATAGAACGAGCGTCGCCTTGCCGGCGCGATGCTCGAACGCCTCAGCGAAGCGGTCGAGCGGGACGCGGAGCGTGACAAATCGCTCCAGCGCTTCCGGCCAGCGCTCGCGCGCTCGGTCGAGATCGGCGACTGCGGCCAGCCAATCCTCGCGGCGCGCGTTGACACTCCCGAACAGCACGCGGTTCTCGAGGATCGTGTCCACGCCCAGCACCGGGCCGTCGATCTCGACGGTCTGCTTGCGCGGGTCGATCCCGAGCAGGCACGCGACTCCGCTCCGGCCAAGCAGGCCCAGCGTCTGCGCCATCAGCTGTGCATTGCCGGCCGCTTCGACCACGAGGTCGAACTTCCCGAGGTCCGACAGCTCCGTGTCGTGCGTGGAGACGTAGCGCGCGCCGGACTGCTCGACAAGCTCGTTCTCGGGCTCGAGCGATGCCGTCCACACTGCCACGTCCGCAAGACGCAGGAGATACGTCGTCAGCAGGCCGATCGCACCTGCACCGATGACCAGCGCGCGCTCGAGCTGCCAGGGCTGCCGGCTACCGATCGTCCTGGAATGTCGGAGCGCGCGCTCGCAGATGGAGGTCGGCTCCGCGAGCACGCCGAGGCGACCGAGTGACTTCGGAATCTCGACCAATTGCGCCGGATCCTCCGCGACGAGCTCGCGGTCGTATCCGTCCAGGCACGTGATCCCGCGCTCGCGGTAGTCGCCACTGAGACACGAATCCGGTGAGCCCTCCGCGCACGCGATGCAATGGCCGCATGAGCGGCGGACGGTCGCGGTGACAAGCTGGCCGCGCGTGAAGCCGTAGCCGTCTCGCTCGACGACCGCCAGCGCCTCGTGGCCGAGCACGAGCAGCGATTCGTTCTCAGGTGCTACCCCGAACAGGCCTTCCGAGATCTCGCGGTCGGTACCGCACACGCCCACCTCGAGCGTGCGGACGAGCACTTCGCCCTCGCGCGCCTTCACAGCTGGAACGTCCTCGATGTGCGTTGTGTGCGTCTTACCCGGTTGCGTGACGAGCGCCTGCACCGTCGTTACGCGGGTGGGACGAGTACGGCGCCGTCAGACGCAGAGGACACGAGTGCCCGGTAGCGCGCGAACACACCGACGTCATAGCGCGGCGGAGGGGGCTCCCAGCCGGCGAGGCGCTCTGCCAGCTCGGTGTCGTCGAGCTCCAGGACGAGCGTGCCCTCATCCACGTCGATGGCGATCACATCGCCGTCTCGCACAGCTGCAAGCGGTCCGCCGCGTGCGGCCTCGGGTGCGACATGCCCCACCATCAAGCCTCGGGTCGCGCCGGAAAAGCGGCCGTCGGTGACGAGTGCGACTGACTCGCCGATCCCGGCACCGATCACGGACGCCGTGACGCTCAGCATCTCGCGCATACCTGGACCGCCCGCGGGGCCTTCGTAACGCACGACGAGCACGTCGCCGTCCGCGACGAGGCCCGCGCGCACGCCGTCGGTGCACGCCTCCTCGCTTTCGAACACCCGCGCAGGGCCGCGATGCGAGCGGCGCGTCGTTCCGGAAACTTTGACGAGGCTACCCTCGGGCGCGAGGTTGCCACGGAGCGCATGCAATGCGCCCGTCGGCCTGAACGGCTTCTCCAGCGTGTAGACGACTTCGCCATCCGGCTGTGGCGCGTCTGCGGTCGCGGCCGCGAGTGTCCCTCCGTCGACGGTCGGCGCCTCGCCGTCGATGTGCCCGCCGCGTACCAGCTCGCGGATCACGGCGCGCGAACCACCCACGCGGTGGAAGTCCTCCGCCATCCACTTTCCTGAGGGCGCGAGGCTGGCGATCACGGGCGTGCGACTCGAGACGCCTGTCAGCTCCTCGAGCGTCAGCGGCACCCTCGCTTCGTGCGCAATCGCGAGCAGGTGAAGCACGCCGTTCGACGAGCCGCCCGTTGCGGCGATACCGGCCATCGCGTTCAGTAGCGCGCGCCGGTCGAGGAAGCGGCGTGCCGTCATGCCTTGCTCGACGAGCTGCACGGCGAGCGCGCCGGCTCGCGCAGCGGCCTCGCCCTTCAACTCCTGCTCGTCCGCCGGCACGAGCGCATCGCCGGCGCAGGCGATTCCCAGGCAGTCGATCGCGACGGCCATCGTGTTCGCGGTGAAGTGTCCTGCACAGGTGCCCGCGCCCGGGCAAGCGAAGCGCTCGAGCTCGTCGAGGTCTCCGCGCGGTATGAGCCCGCGTTCCTCAGCCGCCACTGCTTCCCATACGTCCTGGATCGTCACCTCGCGTTCGCGCCAGTGGCCCGCACGCATCGGACCCCCGTAGACGAGCACGGCGGGCTTGTCCACGCGCGCTAACGCCATCAGTGCGGCCGGCACCGTCTTGTCGCAACCGACTACACACACGAGCCCGTCGAAATCGTGCGCGTGAACCATCAGCTCGATCGAATCGGCGATCACCTCGCGCGAAATCAGCGACGCCCGCATGCCGGGCGTTCCCTGCGACTGGTTGTCGGAGACGGCGATCGTGTTGAAGCCGAGCGCAAGGCCGCCCGCCGCGGACACGCCCTCGCTCACTCGATCGGCGAGCTCGCGCTGGTTGAGGTTGCACGGCATCGTTCCCGTCCACGTCGACGCGATGCCGATGATCGGTCCGCCCAATCGCGCCGGGTCGATGCCCATCGCCCTGAAGTGCGCGCGCGCCGGGGCACGTTCGGCGCTCTCGAGCAAGCCGGTGCGGGCCCGTCGTCGGAGGGCGTCGACCGGCGTTTCACTCACGTCGCCGACTGTACTGCTAACGCACGATCCGGGGGTCCGTGAAGACGTCGAGGGCGTCGCGGCTCGTGGTCGAAAACTCGGAGACGATGGCGCCCTCGTCGCCCGCCTCGAACGAGTGCAGCGTGTTCGGCGGGATCGTGTATTGGTCGCCCGGCCCGAGCACGATGTCGCCTGCACCCTCGACGTGCAGGCTGATGGCACCGCGGCGGACGCGGAACGTCTCCTCCTTTCCCGGCTCGCCCTCGAACGGCGGGTGCCGGTGCTCGGGGCAATGCTGGTGCGGGAACAGCACGAGCTCCTTCGCGCACACGCGATCGGTGTTCACATAGACGACGATCTGCAGTCCGATCTCATCGAGCCGGCCCAGACCGAAGTCCGCGATCTCGATTTGCTCGCGCTCATGGGGTGTCAGTTCTATTCCTGCCTGCGCAAGCATTGCCGCCGCCCGTTCGCGCGCCTCGGCCTCGGTCACTCGTGGTCTTCCGGAGGAAGCGCGTAGCCGTTGGCGAGCATCGCGTCTGCACGGGCGCCGAACTCGTCGAACGGCGGGACGTCCCAGCCCAGTGAGTCGGCAAGACGCACGATCATGTTGAACAGGGCGGCGACATGCACAGCGTCGATCAGCGCTTCGTCGCTGACACCCTGCGCGCGGACCGCTTCGGCATCCGCATGCGTCAACTCCTGCGGCCGTAGCGTCAGCTTCTCGATGAACCCGAGTGTGGCGCGGAGGCCTTCAGCGATCGGAGCGGTGCGCCAGTCACGCTCGACCGCCTCCCAGACCTCCCTGCCGATTGCATACGACGCGACCGCGCCGTGGGCGTTCGTTCAGAAGGGACACTGGTTGAGGGAAGAGACGAACGCAGCGAAGAGCTCGCGCTCGCCGGCGGACCAGTCCGACGGGCCGCGCATCGCGAGATCGAGGGCGTCGGAGAAGGGGCGCCCGAAGAGGTCGGGCCGGTAGTAGAGCGTCAGCAAGACCCCGCTTGGCTCGCGGCCGATGCGTGCGCGCACCTCGCCCGCGCCCGCATCGATGACGCCCAGCCTCACGAGAGCGTCCCCAGTCCCGCGTCGAGTCGTTCGAGGCCGGCAGCCACAGCCACGGAGACGGTCTGCTCGAAGATCTCGTCCTCGCTGAGGCCTGCAGCCTTCAGCTCGTCGACGTCGCGATCGGTGACCTTGTACGCGTGCACGCGCACCTTCTCGAGGTAACCGCTCAGCTCCGCCGGAGCGGTTCGCTCCGGCTCGGCCGCAGCGCGGAGCCGCGCAATCAGGTCGTCGTACCGCGTTTTCACGATCTGCGTACTATCGCGCAATGGCGGAGATCGGCGTCGGCATGTTGGGCTACGCGTTCATGGGGAAGGCGCACTCGAACGCCTTCCGCAAGGTCGAGTACATGGCGGGGCCGCCCCCGCTCGTGCCACGGCTCGTCGCGATCGCCGGGCGAAACGAGGATGCGGTGGCCGAGGCGGCGCGCCGGTACGGCTATGAGCGCTGGACGACAGACTGGCAGGACATCGTCACGGACGAGCGGATCGGGCTCTTCGACAACGGCGGCCCGAACTCGCTGCATGCCGAGCCGACGATCGCCGCCGCCGAAGCGGGCAAGCACGTCCTCTGCGAGAAGCCGCTCGCGCGCACGGCCGACGAGAGCCACGAGGTGTGGCGCCGCGTCGCAGCGACCGGCGTCAAGCACCTGTGCGGGTTCAACTACCGCTTCGTCCCCGCGGTGCGGCTCGCGCGCGAGTTGATCGACGAGGGCGCACTCGGAGAGATCCGCCACTTCCGCGGCCGTTACTTGCAGGACTGGGGCGACGACCCGACGCTCGACACGTGGCGCTTCGACCCGGACCAGGCAGGATCGGGCGCGCTCGGCGATCTCGGTACGCATGTGATCGACCTCGCGCGCTACCTCGTCGGCGAGTTCAGTTCGGTCGCCGGCATCGTGAAGACATTCGTGAGCGGTCGCAGGGTGGACGACGCGATCGAGGCGGCTGTCGAGTTCGAGAACGGCGCGATCGGGACGATCGAGTCGACACGCCTCGCGCTCGGACGGCGCAACGCGTTTCAGTGGGAGATCAACGGCTCCCGCGGCTCGCTCTCCTTCGACATGGAGCGCATGAACGAGTTGCGGGTCTTTCTCGAAGGCGAGGATCGTACACGCGGCTTCAGGACGGTGCTCGTGACAGAGGCAAACCATCCGTTCATGGATTTCTGGTGGCCGCCTGGGCACATCATCGGCTGGGGAGATACCTTCGTGCACGAGGTGCATCACCTCCTCCGTTCGATCGCCGACGGCAGCGACGTCGCACCGCACGGCGCGACCTTCGAGGACGGCTATCGCGCGTCGGAGATCGGCGAGGCGATCGTGCGATCGAGCGCCGGCGGTCGGCGCGAGCAGCTGGCGTTCCGGGGTCTGACCGAAGGCGAATGACGAGGCGCCACTAGCCAGAGTTACGAGGCGGGCGACGAACCCCGAACTCGCTGCCGTCAGGCAGTCGTGCGTTCCGTCCTTCGAGAAACGCTCGCAATCCTTCCTGTCCTTCCTCGCCCGCACGCAGTCGTGCGGCGATCTGGGCCGTCTCCTCGCCCGCCGGCCGCTCGCGAATCAGACGCTTCGCTTCCCGGAGCGCCTCAGGCCCTGCTGTCAGCAGCTCGGAGAGCGCGCGGTCGATGGCGGCATCGAGATCGTCGGCGATCTCCTCGATCAGGCCGATTCGTAGGGCGGCCTCCGCGTCGAAGCGTTCGCCGGTGAGAAAGTAGCGTCTCGCGTGTGCTCCGATCTTCGGGAGCACGAACGGCGAGATCACGGCGGGGACGATTCCGAGCTTGACCTCCGAGAACCCGAACACCGCACCGGGCGCGGCGATCGCAACGTCCGCACACGCGACCAGGCCGGAACCGCCGCCGAGCGCGTAGCCGTGGACGCGGGCGACGACCGGTGCCGGACAGTGGTCGATCGTCTCGCACATCCGGTAGAGCCTCAGCGCGTCCTCGACGTTCTCGGCGAGCGAGAGATCGACCGCCGAACGCTGCCACTCGACGTCCGCGCCGGCGCAGAAGCTCTGGCCCTCGCCGGAGAGGACGACGGCGCGCGCGTCGCCGACGTCCGCAAACGCTTCTGTGAGCTCCCCGATCAGCGCCGCATCGAAGGCGTTTCGGCGCTCGGGACGCGCGAGCGTGACCCGCAACACGTGTCCGTCACGTTCGATCCTCAGTCCGGCCACGGCTTCAGCTTAGAGTTGGTCCATGCTGCGAGGAGCACTGGCGGCGGCGCTGACGCCGCTCAGGGACGGCGGCGAGGCCCTCGACGAGGACGCGATCGCGCCGTATGTGGAATTCCTCGCCGCGGGTGGGGTGGACGGCCTGCTCGCCCTTGGGACGACCGGCGAGGGCTTTCTCCTGCCGTTGGAGCAGCGTCTACGCGCGGCGCAGCTCTTCGTGGAGGCCGCGAGCGGACGACTGCTCGTGGCGGTGCACTGCGGTGCGCAATCGACCTGGGACACCGTCCAGCTCGCTGCTCACGCCGCAGACATTGGGGCCGACGGCGTCGCCGTGATGGCGCCGCCGTACTTCGTGCTCGACGAGGCAGAGCTGCTTTCACACTTCGACGCCGCAGCGCGGGCTTGCGCGCCGACGCCGTTCTACGTCTACGAGTTCGCCGCCAGGAGTGGCTATCCGGTTCCCGTCGCCGTGTTGCAACGGTTGCGCGAGGCGGCGCCGAACTTCCGCGGGCTGAAGGTGTCCGACAAACCGTGGGATCGCTTTGCTCCCTACCTGATCGAGGGCCTCGACGTCTTCGTCGGCCCGGAGACGCTGCTGCCGCAGGGACTTGAGGCAGGCGCAATCGGCGCGGTGTCGGCGCTCGCGTCGACATTTCCGGAGCTCGTCGTGACAGCCGTGCGGGATCGGGGCGGCGCCGACCTTGGGCCTGTCCGCGCGGCCCTCGAACGTTTCCCATTCCAGGCGGCCGCGAAGGTCGTGGTGGCAAGACGCGGCGTACCGATCCGGCCCGATGTGCGCCGCCCGCTGCGCGTGCTCACAGACGAGGAGTGGAGGGAGCTCGAGCGATGGCTCGAATCGTCGTCGCCGGTTCCGGTTCCGTAGGAGCCTGCATCGCGTACCACCTTGCGCTGCTCGGCGCGCGTGACGTGGTGCTCGCAGAGCGCGCAGAGATCGCGTCCGGTTCGACCGGCAAGGCGATGGGCGGAGTGCGACAGCAGTTCTCCTCTGCGGCCGAGGTGCGGCTCGCCCGGGAGTCGATCGCCTTCTTCGAGGAGCTTGGTGCCTTGTGGTTCCAGCAGGTCGGCTATCTGTTCCTCGCCACGACGGCAGACGGGCTTGCCGAGCTCGAAGAGCGACGCAAGCTGCAGACGGAGCTCGGTGTGCCGGTCGAGCAGGTCGATCCGCGCTTCGTGCCCGGACTCGCTGCGGACGACGTTCTCGGCGCGGTGTTCTGCGCCACCGACGGCGTCGCCGATCCACCGGCACTCACGCGAGAGGTCGTTCGCCGTGCGGCCGAGCTGGGAGTGGAGGTGCTCGAGCGAACGGATGCGCGCGAGCTCGAGCGAGACGTGCTCGTGATTGCCGCGGGCGCCTACTCGGGCGAGTTCGGTGTCGAGCTGCCGATCCGGCCCCTCGTACGCCAGCTGCTGGAGACCGAGCCACTCGAAGGCTTGCCCGACGACCTGCC
>DASVEU010000115.1:0-4583 GCA_036380395.1 Gaiellaceae bacterium | reverse complement strand
TCGCCCTCGTCGCGTCCCTTGGGCGCCCGGTCGAGGAAGCCGTAGTAGCCGAGCATGAATTCGAGACCCCGGGCCGTGGTCGAGTACGTGAGGTAGACAACCCCGTCCTCGAGCGCGAAGGCGCTGAACACCGGCCCCTCCGACAGGTACCCGGCCGGGTCGGTGCCGCACTCGGCCGCCAGTCCCGGAATGGGGCCAAGATTTCCTTGCAGTCTCGGCGTCAGCTCCTCTTTGGTGTGTGAGGCTCCGAAGTCGAAGTTGAAATCGCTTCCGTTTGACGAAACCCAGGGGAAGTTCCAACCCATGCGGCGCCGGTAGGCCTGCAACTTCTCGAGCGGTGCCCGCGAGATGCACAGGAACGTCACGTCGCGAGCCCGCAGATGCGCTACAGCGCCGCTGTAGGTGTCCGCCCCAGATGAGCACACCGGGCAGCCGGCCGTGTAATCCGGGCCGAACATGAAGTTATAGACAAGTAGCTGCGAGCGTCCGTCGAAGAGCTCCCCGAACGTCCTCGGACCGTCATCGGTCTCGAAGCTGTACTCCTTCTCCACCCGCAGCCATGGCAGCTCGCGGCGTTCGCGGGCGAGGTCGTCGTTGCGCCGCGTCAGCTCTTTCTCTCGCTCGAGCAGTGCGTTGCGTGCAGCGAGCCACTCCTCGCGTGTTCCGACCGTGCGCTTCGTCACCTCGTCGCCTCCTTAAGGTAGTGCATCGTGAGCCTCACTCAGTACTACACGGCGACCACCCTAGACGGCTTCATCGCCGACCCCGACAACTCGCTGGACTGGCTGTTCACCCGCAAGCGCGAGGAGCACGGGCTCTTGAACTACGGCGACTTCATCGCCGGCGTCGGTGCGATGGCGATGGGCTCGACCACGTACGAATGGCTCCTCGACCACGAGTTCGCGGACAAGGATCGCGCGGAGTGGAAGTGGCCGTACGACATCCCGTGCTGGGTCTTCACGCACCGGCAGTTGCCGGTCGTCCCCGGCTCGGGAGTCGAGTTCGCGAGCGCGGACATCGCAACCGTGCACAAGGAGATGGTCGCCGCGGCCGGCAACAGGAACGTCTGGATCGTCGGCGGGGGAGACCTAGCCGGTCAGTTCGCCGACGTGGGGCTGCTCGACGAGGTCATCGTGTCGATCGCGCCCGTCACGCTCGGTCAGGGCGCGCCTCTGCTGCCACGGCGGATCGAGTTGCGACTGGACGAACTGGGGCGGAACGGCGACTTCGCCTCCGCCAAGTTCTCCGTCGTTCGCCAAACCGGCTGACTACCCGTCACCGGGCGGTGCCTGCACCTGTCTCGGCGAAGCGCGCAAGTGCGTTCACGAGTGACCGCAGCTTACGACCACGCTGCGTGAGGCGGTATTCGACGTGGGGCGGGCGAGCGTCGATCACCTCTCTCCGGAGCACACCGGCCTGCTCGAGGTCGGCGAGCCGTTGTGCGAGCGTCGCCGGCGGAATTGTGCCGAGCGCCTGCAGGAACTCGTTGAAGCGGACGGCACCTTCGTGCGAGACGTAGAGGATCGAGACCGTCCACCGCCTCTCGAGGAGATCCGCCGCGCGGCGGACCTCCTCGGGGAGGGGCGAGCAGCTACGACAGCGCATGCGCCGAGCGCGACTCGAGCGACAGCTCGAGCACCTCGTCCAGGCTCATCACCGGATGGAAGCTCATCTCGTTGCGAACGTCCTCGGGGATGTCGTCGAGATCGGCCCGGTTTCGCTCCGGAATGATCACGTCGGTCAGGCCGGCTGCGTGGGCCGCGAGGGCCTTCTGCTTCAGGCCGCCGATCGGCAACACGCGGCCCTGCAACGTGACCTCGCCGGTCATGCCGACCGTGTGCTTCACCGGCCGGCCCGTGAGCAGCGACGCGAGTGCGGTCGTCATCGTGATTCCGGCGCTCGGCCCGTCCTTTGGAATCGCTCCAGCGGGGACGTGCACGTGGAAGCTGGTGTCCTCGAAGACGTGTTCGTCGAGGCCGAGCTTCTCCGCGTGCGAGCGCACGTAGGAGAGCGCGATCTGCGCCGACTCCTTCATCACGTCGCCGAGCTGGCCGGTCAGGACGAGCCCGTCCTTGCCCGGCATCTTGGTGGCTTCGACGAACAGCACGTCGCCGCCGGTGCCGGTGACCGCCAGGCCGGTCGCTACGCCGGGCACCGCCGTTCGCTCGGCCGACTCCTGGTAGAAGCGCTGTTTGCCGAGCGCATCGCGCACCGTCGGCTCGCCGATTGAAATTGGCGGCTCTACGGTGCCGGAGGCCACGGTTGTCGCCGTCTTGCGCAACAGCTTGCCCAGCTCGCGCTCGAGCTGGCGAACCCCGGCCTCCCGCGTGTACTGGCTGACGATCAGCTCGAGCGTGATGTCGTCGATCGACACCTCCTCCTCGCGCAGGCCCGCCCGCTCACGCTGCCGCGGCCAGAGATAGCCGCGTGCGATCGCGACCTTCTCGTCGACTGTGTAACCGTCGAAACGGATCACTTCCATACGGTCGAGCAGCGGGCCGGGAATCGTCTCGGCCACGTTGGCGGTGGCGATGAAGACGACCTCCGAAAGATCGAGTTCGACGTCGAGGTAATGGTCGCGGAACGAGTGGTTCTGGGCCGGGTCCAGCACCTCGAGCAGCGCGGCAGAGGGATCCCCGCGCCAATCGGCGCCGACCTTGTCGACCTCGTCCAGCAGGATCACCGGGTTCATCGTTCCGGCGTCGCGCAGTGCTCGCACGAGCCGTCCCGGCAATGCGCCGATGTAGGTGCGGCGGTGACCGCGGATCTCGGCTTCGTCGCGCACACCGCCGAGCGACATGCGCACGAACTCGCGATTGAGCGCGCGGGCGATCGACTCGCCGACCGACGTCTTGCCGGTCCCTGGCGGCCCGATCAGCGTCAGGATCGCGCCGGAGCGCTTGTCCTCTGCAATGCCGCGTTCCTGTCGCAGCTTGCGCACGGCCAGGTACTCGACGATCCGCTCTTTGACGTCGTCGAGTCCGGCATGGTCGTTGTCGAGGACCTCGCGCGCGTTGACGGGGTCGAGCCGCTCCTCGGAGCGCTTCCCCCAGGGCACGGCGAGCAGCCAGTCCAGGTAGGTGCGAATCATCGAGGACTCGCCGCTCTGGTCGCCCATCCGCTCCAGCCGACCGACTTCCCGCTCGGCTTGTTCCCGGACCTCGTCGGGCAGATCGGCCTCGGCGATCTTTCCGCGGTAGTCCTCCGAAACCGAGGCGTCGTCCTCGCCCAGCTCCTTACGGATCGACTCCATCTGGCGGCGCAGGATGTACTCGCGCTGCTGGCGCTGAGCGCCCTCCTCGACGTCCTCGCGGATCCGATGACGGATCTGCAGCTCGGCGAGCCGCTCCCGCTGGAGCCGCAAGGCGAGCTCGAGCCGCTCGACCACGTCGACCGCTTCGAGCAGCTCGATCCGCTGCTCGAAGGTGATCTCGGGGGCGTAGGCTGCCGTGTCCGCGAGTGTGCCGACCTCGCGAATCGAGCGGACGAACGAGGAGATGCGACCGTCGTCACCGCGCAGCTCCAAAATTTCCTCGACGACCGCGCGGTACTCGCGCTCGAGCTCGCGGGTCGTTACACCGGGCGGCTCCTCGTCCGGTCGCTCCTGCACCTCGACCCGGAGCAGCCCCTGGGCGTCGGTGTGGGCGGCGCCGGCGACTCCGCGGTGCAAACCGACGAGACTGACGGCTGCGATGCCGCCTGGTAGGCGCAAGCGGTCGCCGACCTCTGCGACCGTGCCGACCTTCGCGTATTCCCCGTCGTGTCGTGGCACGAGCAACACGCGGTCCTCGTCGCCCACGTCGGCGGAGATCGTGACGTTCATGTTCGGGAAGACGACGTTGTCGTCCAGTGGGACAAGCAGCAAAGTGCTCAAAGCTTCATCACCCTTCTGTCGTAGCTACATCCAAAATAGTAGCTTCAGCAGATGAAGTTACCGAGCGGAGTTCGGGGGTGGGCACCTTCCGGGCAGGGCGCAGTTGACATATTCCTATATGAGCATATAGTCTAGCCAATGGCACGAGCGGCGACGACAGCGGATGCGTTCAACGCGGTGGCCGAGCCTCGGCGACGGCAGATCCTGGACGCCCTCATCGGCGGGGAGCGCCCCGTGAACGACCTGGTGCGCCTGGTCGGGCTGGCCCAGCCACAGGTGTCCAAGCACCTCCGCGTCCTCCGAGAAGTGGGGGCGGTTGACGTGCGGCACGAAGGACGGCAGCGGCTGTACCGGCTGAACGGCCGCGCGCTCAAGCCCATCCACGACTGGGTGGAGAGCTACGAGCGCTCGTGGTCAGAGCGGTTCGACCAGCTCGATGTCGTGTTGGAGGAACTCAAACTGAAGGAGGACGAACATGGCAGCGACCAGTAGCGGCACGGCGACGGTGACGCTCCCCACCGACGAGCAGATCCTGATCACGCGCGAGTTCGACGCGCCGAGGCACCTTGTCTACAAGGCGTGGACCACGCCCGAGCTGGTCACGCGTTGGTGGAGCGGAGATCGCGGCGAGATGACGATCGCCGAGATCGATTTGCGGGTCGGCGGCGTATGGCGATACGTTATGGTGACGGACGGCGGATTCGAAGTC
>DASVEU010000114.1:0-14543 GCA_036380395.1 Gaiellaceae bacterium | reverse complement strand
CTGACCGGCCGGAACCGCGCTCTGACCGGGCTCCCAGACCGCCGTGATCCGGATCGTGTCGAAACCGGCCGCCTTGGCGAGCTCCATCTTCGCCATCGCCACCGCCGGATCTGCGTTCCGGCCCTCGTCCTCGGCCGCGCCCATGTACATCCGCTCACTGCCCAAAGCGTGGGTCGGCGCGGCCAGGGCCGCAAAGGCACAGAGCAGGGCGATGAGGGATCGGGGCTTCAGCAAGGGAAAAAACCGGTTGCGGTAGGACGCTGCCGGGTCGGGCCAGTGTAGGAATGGCGCCGGAAGGCGTCAACCCGGAGCCGCCAGGAGCGAAGATCCCTCGTCCGGGGGACGGGGACACCGCGAGTCCCAACGATATTGACAACAGTCAGGATTGTGTTGCCAAGGCTCTCGCCGCAGGGGGCCTCCGGGAAGCTCGCCACCTTCCTTCACCAATCCTTTCTCAGGCGGCCCGGTCTCTCCACCCGGGCCGCTTCTTTCATCTGCCGGTGCCGGCCGCGGCTTGCCCATTTGTGCCGGGGCTAGGCTGGACGTCGTGGCGTCGCGGCTCGAAAACCAGCTCAAAGGACTCCCGGCCAAGCCGGGCGTCTACCTCTTTCGCGACCGGGCCGGAGAGGTTCTCTACGTCGGCAAGGCGAAGTCCTTACGGCCTCGCGTTCGCTCGTACTTTCAGCAGAGCCACGACACGCGCACCGCTATCCAGCAGCTGCCCGAGCGCGTCGAGGACATCGAGGTGATCGTCACGCAGAGCGAGGTCGAGGCGCTCCACCTCGAGCAGAACCTCGTGAAACGGCACCGGCCGCCCTTCAACGTTCGGCTCCGTGACGACAAGTCGTTCCCGTACATCGCCGTCACGGTGGCGGACGAATACCCCCGGGTCATGTTCACGCGCGAGCGCCATCGCCGCGGCGTCGTCTACTTCGGTCCGTACGCGAACGCGAAGAAGGTCCGCGAGACCCTGGACGTGCTGAACCGCGTCTTTCCGTACCGGCCCTGCGAAGGCCCGAAGCCGGGACGCCACTCGGGCATTCCCTGCCTCGACTACCACATCGAGCGGTGTCTCGCGCCATGCGTCGGCTACGTGTCGAAGGAGGATTACCGCGCGATCATCGACCAGGTGATCGAGTTCCTGTCCGGAGACACCGAGCCGATCCAGCGTGAGCTGGAACGAAAGATGCAGGCGGCTGCGGCAGACGAGCGTTTCGAGGAAGCCGCGCGCTATCGCAACCGCCTCCGGAGCGTCCAGCATCTCGCCGAACGGCAGGCGGCGGATCTCCGCTCCGTCGGAACGATCGACGTGATCGGGCTTGCGCTGGAGGCCGACCGGGCCGTGGTGCAGGTCTTCCCGCTGAGGGACGGGAAGATGATCGACCGCTACTCGTTCCACCTCGAGAACGTCGGCGGGCAGGACCTGGGAACCGTGCTCGAGTCGTTCTTCCTGGAGTACTACGGCTCCGCGCCGAGCGTCCCGCCGCAGATCGTCGTCCCGCGGGAGTCCGGGGACACATCGGCGCTCGCCGAGTTTCTCTCCGAACGACGGGGGGCCCGCGTCGAGGTGCGCGCAGCCGAACGCGGTGAGAAGCGGCGGCTGCAGGAGCTTGCCACGGAAAACGCCCGTCATGCGCTCGCAGCGGAGGCTGAGCAGACGGAGTTGAAGCGGCTGCGGCGGGTGGAGGCCCTCGAGGAGCTGCGCGAGGTGCTCAACCTCGAGGCGTTGCCGATCCGGATCGAATGTTTCGACATCTCGACGGTAATGGGACAGGACAACGTCGGCTCGATGGTCGTCTTCCAGGACGGGGTGGCCAAGAAGGCGCACTATCGGAAGTTCGGAATCAAGGGCCAGGTCGGGATGGACGACTTCGCGGCGATCGCGGAGGTCGTTTCGAGGAGATTCTCGCGGCTCGCCGATGTCACCTCCGAGGAGTACGACCAGTCTTTCGCAGCCACCCCGAATCTGGTCGTCATCGACGGCGGGAAGGGGCAGCTCTCGGCCGCGCTGGCGGCAATGCAGGCGTTCGATCTCCCGCGCGTCGCGGTCGTCGCGTTGGCCAAGCGGGTCGAGGAGGTCTTCGTTCCCGGCAGCCCAGATCCGATCGTGCTCGCCGCGCACTCGCCGGGGCTCCAGTTGTTGCAGCGGGTCCGCGACGAGGCTCATCGTTTCGCGGTCGGCTTCCACCGGCAGCGGCGAGACGCGCGCTCCTTCGCTTCGATCTTCGACGAGCTGGAGGGCGTCGGACCGGCGCGCAGGCGGGCGCTGCTCCAGCACTTCGGCTCCGCTGAGCGCTTCCTGGCGGCGTCCCAGGAGGAGCTCGAAGGCGTCCCGGGCGTGCCGGCGAAGACGGCTCGTTCGATCTACGCGCAGCTGCACAAAGCCGGCCGCGCCTAAAGCCCCTAGTCCCTCGATGGGGGGCACTCTCGCAAGCGATCCTCATGGGGCGGCAGCGGGCCGATACGTGAAGAGCCGCAACATGGAAGGCCGCATCCTCACTCCCCCTCGCGCGCCGCAGCGCACGACTTCGGGCCTAGGCACCCGCCTACGCCAGCTTCGCGTTGCCGCGGGACTGACGCAGTCCGAGCTGGCCGGCGAGCGCTTCTCGAAGGAGTACATGAGCCAGATCGAGCGCGGGAAGACGCGGCCGACGAAAGAGACACTTTCCTGGATCGGCGAGCGCCTCGGCGTCGACGTCTCCTATCTGGAGACCGGTCAGTCCTGGGACGAGTATGCGGAGGTCGAGGCCGCGATCACGCGTGCCGAGGCTGCCGTCGAGGGACAGCAGTACGACGAAGCACTGGAAGCGCTGGCCGGACTGGAGTTTTCGCCGGAGGCTCGTGAGCTCGAGTTCCGCGCCTTGCTCGCGGAAGCCTGGGCTCGAATGGCAGGCGCAGAGCTTCGCCCGGCGCTCGAGCTCCTCGTTCGCGCACGTGAACTAGCCGAGCAGGCGGTCTTCTCGGATGTCGAGCGCGCCGAGGTGCTGTATCGGATGGGTGTCTGCCGCTACAAGCTCACGTCGATCAACACAGCGCAGACGCTGCTGAGCGAAGCGCTCATCCTCGCCGACCGCTCAGGTGATCCCTGCGACCGGCTGCGCTCTCATATTCTCGAGTGGCGTTCCCGTTGCTCGCGCCGTCAGCGCGATTTCGAGGCGGCCCGGGAGGACATCGAGCGCGCGCTCGAACTCGCCGAGCGACTCGATGACACCCTCACCGTCGCGCACATCACGTTCCAGGCGTCGATCGTTGCCGAACGCGACGGGCACTGGCTTCGTGCGCGCAGCCTCGCCGAGCGGGCAAAGGACCTGTACGAGCAGCACGGCGACAGGCAGAACCTCGGCCGCATGCTCAACAACCTCGGCGGCCTGAACTATCTCCTCGGCAAGCCGGACGACGCAATCTCGTACCTCAAGCGCGCATTCTCTGTCGCCCTCGAAATCGGGAGCGATGCCGACGCGGCCCAGGCGGTCTCCTCGCTCGCGCAGGTCCACCTCGGCGCCGGCGACTGGAGCTTGGCCGAAGAGCAATCCCGGCATGCCCTCGAGCTGCTCGCTGGGCGCCCTGACTTCCTGGACGAGATCGGCAATGCCCAGATCGTCCTCGGTCGCGCCCTGCTGGAACAGCAGCGGCTCGACGAAGCCGAGCACGCCTTCGCCGAGGCCGAGCTCAGCCTGTCACAGCTTTCCTCCGCAAGCCATCGTGCGGTCGCCTGGACGGCCCAGGGCGATCTTGCATCACGGCGCGGCGACGACAGTGCCGCCGCGGCGCTCTACCGGCGTGCGGCAGAAGCCTTGCAGGACGTGCGGTTCTAATGCAACGAGAGGAGGTGATCAGGATGCTGCGGAAGATGTTCTCCTTGGGAGCTCTTGTCGTGGTCGCCGTGACGTTCGGCGTCGGCAACGCATGGGCACAGCCCAAGAGTCCCCACTCGCCGGCTGTGACCAACAGCAACGGAGGCTGGAACTCAGAAGGTTTCTCAGACGGTCGCTTTCAGTAGCGGCCGTCTGAGCTTGTCGCCTACGCCGGCTCTCCGCCGGCGCGATCGGCTTGAGCCGTTCGCCGGACCCGCAAGGTTCCGGTCATGAGCAGGATCGCGGTGAAGCCGACGATTGCGTTGACGATGATCAGCGTCACCCGCATGCCGACGCTGAAACTGAGCGACAGGCTCTTGGACGTGACGTTGCGAAAGATGTAGAGGAGCAGAGCCTGCTCCGTGCCGATTCCGGCCGGGCTGACCGGAAAGATCGTGGCGAGGCTCTGGCTCACCTGCACCAGGAGCGCGTTGCGGAGCGTGGCCGGTATCCCGAAGGCGCGCAAGAAGAAGAAGACGGTCGCAAGGCGTAGCGACCAGTCGACCAGCTGCCAGAGGACGACGCGCCGCAGATAGTAGGAGCGGTCTCGAAACGCTGCGAAGCCCTGCGCGACCTTCGCCTGGAACTCGTCGACGCGCTCGGCGACCCAGGCCACGAGCGCCGTTCCGAAGATGAGCAGGAGCCCGACCAGAATGAGTCCGGCCAGGGGATGGCGGAACGCCCAGCCGTAGTCGAGCGAAGGGAGGCTCGGGCTACGAAGTGCGTCGAGGCCGGGCAGCACGTGCTGCGTGACGGCCCACACGATGAAGCAGCTCGCCACGAGCATGTCGAAGAGCGTCTGCAGCAACGAGGTCGAGACAAGCGTCGTGTAGGTCGAGCCGTCGATGCGCCGCTTCGCGAGGAAGAGCCGCACGACGTCGCCCCCACGAGCCGGAATGACCGCATTCACTCCGGTGCCTGCGACGTACGCGCCGAACATCTGGCGCCAGCGCACGGGCCGGTCGGGGTACGCGGCGTGGACGATGTTCCGCCAAGCCCGCGAGACCGCAAGGAGCTTGCAGAGGTGGCAGAGGATCCCGATCGCGAGCCACTTCCACTCGACCGCTGCAAGGTGGTGGAAGAAGACTCCGATCGCGTGGAGAACGGAGTGGATCACGGACGCAGTGTTGCCGACGCCCCGCTAGAAGTCGCCGCCGCCGCCTCCACCGCCCCCGAAATCACCGCCGCCGAAGCTCATCCCGCCGCCGAAGTCGCCCTTGCCGCCACCTGCATCGTTCCAATTGCCGAAGCCGCCCGCCGTTCCGGCACCGCCCCAGCTGCCATAGCCCCAGCCGCCCCACGCGCCGCCCAGCAGCTCGCCGACGAAGAGGCCGGACAGGAATCCCGTTCCGCCAAACGGCATGAAGTAGCCGCCGGCCCACGGCCCGAAGTAGGGCGGAGCACTCCAGTACGGGACCTTCCGGCCGCCGGTCAGCACCTCGCGTGAGGCGGGCTGCGCACCGGCTTCAACGGCCAGTGCGTCGGCCTCGCAGGCCGGGACCTTTCTCGGTGTTCCGCCGGGAGGCGCCCAGTCGACGTCGCGCGTCGACGGGCCGTGGCGAGGATCAAAGAAGCACGGTGGACGCCGCTCCGGCGGCGCGTGCCCGTCGAGGAGCGCCTGCGCAGCGCTCATGTGCCAGCGGCCTTCCTCGAGCGCCGTCGCCACTGCTTCGAGCTGACGCGGCTCCGTCGCCCGGTCGTACGAGCCGCTCGCCTTGTCATACGAGTCGAGCGCCTGTGTGTACTCCTGTTTCGCCTGCGGATTCGATTCCACAGGCTGCTCGAGTTTCTGGACATCGTCGGCGAGGGAGACGAGGTCGTCGTGAGCCGCGGCCTTGACCTCGGCGACCTCGTCCTGCGAGCGGCGCCGCCTGCGAACTGCCTGGAAGAGCAGAAACGCGACGACTGCGGCGATCAGCAGGGCGATGACCACACCGCCGGCGCCGCTCGGCTGGCCGCCGCCCCCGCCGGCGCCACCGCGTCGCTCGGCTGCGACACGGTCGATGAAGTCGAGGAGCGTGGCGGTCACGCCCGCGCCGCGGTGGGCGGCGAGCGCCTCGGTCGCCAGGAGGCCGGCAACGCCCTTGGGCAAGACGCCGTCGCTTCCGGCGCGGAAGTGCGTTCCGATCACGGCGGCGTAGGTGCCCTTTAGCCGAAGGCCTGTATGGATCGCCTGGAGGACGCCGTCCGGACTGCCTCCGGCTTCCAGCTCGGCCGCGTTCGGAAGGATCGCGATGTAGACGGGCCCGGCGCCGGCGCGGTCGATTTTCGTCCGCAGCCGGTCCTGGTCGGCGGCCGAGGGCGCAAGCTCTGCCGCCGGGTCGACGTACACGGGATCGGAGTGCAAGGCGGCGACCGCGCGGTCGATGATCGGCCCTGCCTCGGCGGCGGGTACGACGAGGAGCGCCGCGGCGAAGGCGGACGCGATCAGCAGCAACGGTTTCACAGAGCTAGCCGGGCTCGCGGCCGTCTTCGGGCGCCATGAACGGGTAGCGGTAGTCAGTCGGAGGCACGAACGTCTCCTTGATCGTCCGAGGGCTCACCCAACGGATCAGGTTCCACATCGAGCCCGCCTTGTCGTTCGTGCCGGAAGCGCGCGCGCCGCCGAACGGCTGCTGGCCGACGACAGCGCCGGTCGGCTTGTCGTTGACGTAGAAATTCCCGGCCGCGTAGCGAAGCTTCTCGTCCGCGAGATCGACAGCGTCACGCTCGCGCGCGAAGACCGCGCCCGTCAGTCCGTACGGTGCGCCCTTGTCGATCAGGTCGAGCGTCTCGCCGTACTTCCCTTCGGGATAGACGTAGGTCGTGACGACGGGCCCGAAGAGCTCCTCCCGCATGGTGCGGAAGTTCGGGTCGGTGGTCTCGAGCACCGTCGGCTCAACGAAGTAGCCCTCCGAATCGTCATAGCCGCCACCGACGAGGACATCGACCTTGTCGGCTGCCTTTGCCTCCTCGATCGCTTCCCGTTGCGTCCTGAACGAGCCGGCATCGATCACCGCCCCCATGAAGTTCTCGAAATCGGAGACGTCCCCCATCTTGATCGAGCGGACCTCCTCGACGACCCGCTCCCGGATTTCCGGCCAGAGGTTGGACGGAGCGAAGATGCGCGAGGCTGCGGAGCACTTCTGGCCCTGGTACTCGAAGCTGCCGCGGACGATCGCGGTCGCGACAGCTGCGGCGTCGGCGGAGGGGTGCGCGACGATGAAGTCCTTGCCGCCCGTCTCGCCGACGATTCGCGGATAGTTCCGGTAGTTCGTGATGTTGTTCCCGATCGTCTTCCACATCGATTGGAAGACAGGTGTCGAGCCGGTGAAGTGGACGCCGGCCAGGTCGGGGCTCGCGAGGGCGGGGTCGCCGATCTCCGCGCCCGACCCGTAGACGAGGTTGATGACTCCGGGCGGGAGGCCTGCGGCCTCGAAAAGCTTCATCAGGAAGTGCGCCGAGTAGGCGGCGGTTGACGCGGGCTTCCACACGACCGTGTTCCCCATCAGGGCCGCGCTGCCGGGAAGGTTCCCGCCGATCGCCGTGAAGTTGAACGGCGTGACCGCAAACACGAATCCTTCGAGCGGGCGGTACTCCATTCTGTTCCAAGTGCCCGGCGAGGAGATCGGCTGCTCGCCGTAGATCCGCAACATGAACTGCACGTTGAACCGGAAGAAGTCGGTCAACTCACAAGCGGCGTCGATCTCCGCCTGGTGCGCGGTCTTGGACTGGCCGAGCATCGTGGCCGCGTTGAGCGTCGAGCGCCAGGGACCGGCCAGCAGCTCCGCGGCCCGGAGGAAGACGGCGGCGCGGTCCTCCCACGGCGCGCGGTGCCAGTCCTCCCAGGCTTCCGCCGCAGCTTTGATCGCCTGCTCGACGTGACGCGCGTCGCCCTTGTGCACCGTGGCCAGCACGTGGTCTCTGTCGTGCGGCATGACCGTCTCGAACGTCTCGTTCGTCCGTACTTCCTCGCCGCCGATGACGAGCGGTGCCTCGATCTGCTCCGATTGCATCTGCTGGAGGCGGAGACGTAGCTCCTCGCGCTCGGGCGTGCCCGGCGCGTACGACTTCACCGGCTCGTTTTCGGGCATCGGCGGGCGGAACAGGCCGGGTGCGGCGGACATCGGGGGCGATTGTAGGCTTGGGCACGGTGTCTGTGACGCGCATCCCCTACGAGGCCGAAGGCTGGGGCGTAGGGGAGGTCTGGCTCGAGGACGGGTGCCTTGTCTGGCATGAGCTTCCGCAGCCGTCTCTAGGTAGACGCGCGCGTGCGCGTACAACCCCCACCCGTCAGGGAGGGGCTGATCGCCCACCGCCCTCGAGGTCGACGCTAACTCCAAAACGCGCACGCATGGGGAACCCGAGTGCGCCGAAAGCGGAGAAGTTGATCGACAGGTTCAGGACTTACTTCGCCGGCGAGCGCGCATCCTTCGTCGATGTCCGGCTCGAGTTTGAAGGCTGGACCACGTTCCAGCTCGATGTCGTTCGCGCCCTGCGCCGCGTGCCGTACGGGGAGGTGGTTTCCTACGGCGAACTCGCCCGGCTCGCCGGTCACCCACGGGCTCACCGAGCGGCGGGCACGTTCTGTGCGCGCAACCGCTTCGGGATCGTCGTTCCCTGTCACCGCGTGGTCGCTTCCGACGGCCTGGGGTCGTATGGATCTCTCGGTACGGACTACAAACAGCGGCTGCTCGCGCTCGAAGGTGTCACTCTCTGAGGATCTTCGGCACGAGCTCGCGGCGATCACGCCGCGTAGCGAGTGCGATCGGCTGGCCGAGCTCTCAGGGCTCTTCCACTCTGCGGGTAGCGTCCATCTCAAGGGGCGCGGCGAGGTCTCTGTGCACCTCGACGTCGGCGACCCGGCGGTCACGCGTCGAGCGTTCAGTCTCCTGCGCGCGTTCGGTGTCGTGTCCGAGATCCGGACGTATCCGCGACACGCCTTCGACGGGGGCACGAGGTACCAGCTACACGTTGCCGGAGACGATCACGCGCTCCAGGTGCTCCACGAGGCCGGTGTGCTCAGCTCCCGCCTCACGCCGCTCGGGCGCCCGCCACGGCGGGTAGTGGCGCGCTCGTGCTGCCGTGCTGCGTACCTCCGCGGAGCGCTGCTCGGCGGTGGTTCGCTCAGCGGGCCCCGCTCGCCGCATCTCGAGATTCGCAGCGCAGAGATCGACGGCGCCGAATTCCTCGCGCGCACCGCCGGTGAGGAAGGAGTGCGCCTCGGCGTGCTCGACCGCGGACGCCACGCCGTCGCCTACGCGAAGGGAATCGAAACGATCGCCGACGCACTCGCGCTTGCCGGTGCGAGCCGCACCGTCTTGCTCTTCGAAGAGCGCGCGGTCATGGCGGCCACGCGCTCACGGGCGAATCGCCTGGCGAACGCCGACCACGCGAACCTCGTCCGGACGAGCCGTGCCGCACACGACCAGCTCCGAGCAGTAGAACGACTTCGCCGAAGCGGCGAGTTGGCCAAGCTCCCGGCTCGACTGCAGGAGATCGCCGAGCTCCGAGAGCGACACCCGACACTCTCGCTCCGCGAGCTGGCCCTGAAGTGTCGACCTCCGGCCACGAAAGCGTCGGCGCACAGGCGTTTACGTAAGTTACAAGAGTTCGCGTCAACCTAACTTTCTCGCCTGGTTGTCGTCATGTCGAAGCTTTCGTCATACTCCCACTGGTGGCGGGTCCGCGCTCGTCCGGCGCCGGATTCAGACCCCGTCCGACGCCAAGGTCCTGAGCGTGGTTCAACCGGAGGAGGAGGTCGTCCTCGGAGCTTCTCCTCCGGCCCGCCTCATCGTCAAAAATCCGGCGCTCACCGTCGGAAATCCGGCGCGCTTCGCGCGCCATGATGATTTCCGACGGTTTCGTTCCCAAGGGCGCGAGCTGTTCCCGGCCGACGCCGGCGAAGCCGGCATCGGCAGTGGCTCATTTAGACTGCGCGCATGGCCAACATGACACGCGTGGGGATCAACGGATTCGGGCGGATCGGCAGGAACTTCTTTCGGGCGCAGCTCGAGCGGGGTGGGGATTTCGAGATCGTCGCTATCAACGACCTCGGCGACGCCAAGACGATGGGGCATCTTCTCAAGTTCGACTCCGTCCTCGGACAGCTGAGCGAAGACGTCGAGGTTGGGGACGGCGTCATCAGGGCCGGCAAGTCCGAGTTGAAGGTGCTTTCCGAGCGCGACCCGGCTGCGCTGCCGTGGGGCGACCTCGAGGTCGACCTCGTGATCGAGTCGACCGGCTTCTTCACCGACCGCGAGGGCGCGCAGAAGCATCTCGACGCCGGGGCCAAGAAGGTCGTCATCTCCGCACCGGCGACCGACCCTGACGTGACCATCGTGCTCGGCGTGAACGACGACACCTACGACCCCGAGCAGCATCACATCATCTCGAACGCGTCGTGCACCACGAACTGCGTTGCGCCGCTCGCCAAAGTGCTGCACGACAACTTCACGGTCGAGCAGGGATTCATGACCACCATTCACGCGTACACCAACGATCAGCAGATCCTCGACCTCCCGCACAAGGACCTGCGCCGTGCACGCGCAGCCGCGATCAATCTCATCCCGACTTCGACGGGCGCCGCCCGTGCGATCGGATTGGTCCTCCCCGACTTGAAGGGCAAGGTCGACGGGATCTCCGTCCGGGCACCGGTCCCGACCGGCTCGATCACGGACCTGGTCGTCCGTCTCGGCCGCGAGGTGACCGTCGACGACGTGAACTCGGCCTACCGCGCTGCCGCCGACACGGGCTCCTTCGAGGGCATTCTTCGGTATGCGGACGATCCACTCGTCTCGACCGACATCGTGCACTCGCCCTACTCGTGCATCGTCGACAGCGAATTGACGATGGCGAACGGGACCATGGCCAAGGTGTTCGGCTGGTACGACAACGAGTGGGGCTACAGCTGCCGTCTCGTCGACGTCGTGGCGAAGATCGCCGCCGACATCCCGGCGACCGTCTCCGCATAGGTGCACAGGCCGCGGTCGGTACGCGATGCCGACATCGCCGGCAAGCGGGTGCTCGTCCGGTCTGATTTGAACGTCCCGCTGGCAGGTGGGCGGATCGCGGACGAGACGCGCATTCAGGGATCCCTGCCGACCCTGCAACTGCTCCTCGAGCGCGACGCCGGGGAAGTGACGGTCTGCTCCCATCTCGGACGTCCGAAAGGGGAAGACCCGGCGTTCTCGATCCGGCCGGTCGCCGAACGGCTGCAAGAGCTCCTGCCCGACGATCGCCTGCGCGTGCTCGAGAACACGCGCTTCAACCCGGGTGAGACGAAGAACGATCCCGGGTTTGCGCAAGAGCTCGCCGACGACAACGACCTCTTCGTGCAGGACGCGTTCGGATCCGTGCACCGCGCGCACGCGTCGACGGTCGGCGTCGCGCAGCTGCTTCCCACGTATACCGGGCTCTTGCTCGAACGCGAGCTGACGGAGCTTGGGAAGCTCCTCGGCGACGTCGAGCGGCCCTTCGTTCTCATCTCGGGAGGTGCGAAGGTCGACGACAAGCTCGGCGTGCTGAAGAACCTGGGCGGAAAGGCCGACGCGGTGCTCGTCGGCGGCAAGATGGCCGAGCAGATCAGGACGGACAATCCGCTTCCGTTCGACGTCGTCCTGCCGGTCGACATCGTTGCCGCGAGCGAGTTCGCCGCCGACGCCGAGGCGAAAGTCGTGCCCTACGACGGTCTCCCGGAAGGCTGGCTGGGGCTCGACATCGGACCCGAAACCAGGCAGCTGTTCGCGCAGCACATCTCGCAGGCACGCACCATCTTCTGGAACGGACCGATGGGCGTGTTCGAGTGGCCGCGGTTCGCCCAGGGAACGAAAGCGATCGCGGAGGCGGTCGCCTCGTCCGGCGGCTACTCGGTCGTCGGCGGCGCCGATTCGGCACGCGCGCTGAGCGAGCTCGGGCTGGCCGACAAGGTTTCCTGGCTCTCGACCGGCGGCGGCGCCGCTCTAGAGCTTCTAGAAGGGAAGGATCTGCCCGGCGTCAGCGTGATTCCTGCGTCGTAAGATCTGACACTTGTCACTGATCGCAGGGAATTGGAAGATGTACAAGGGCGCGGCCGAGACGGCGGAGTTCTGTCTGGGGCTCCGCGAGGAAGAGCTCGAGGGGGTCGATGTGGTCGTCTGCCCGCCATTCGTCTCGCTCGCGGTCGCAGTCCAGTTGCTTGCCGGCACGGAGATTGCAGTTGCGGCGCAGAACGTGCACTGGGAAGAGGAGGGCCCCTACACGGGAGAGATCTCGGCCGGGATGCTTCTCGAGCTCGGGGTCTACGGCGCGATCGTCGGGCATTCGGAACGCCGGCAGTACTTCGGCGAGACGGACGAGACCGTGGGGGACAGGGTACGAGCCGCACTGGAGGCAGGTATGTTCGTCATCGCGTGCGTCGGCGAGACGGAAGGGGAGCGGGAGCGCGGCCAGACCGAGAGCGTCTTGCAGCGGCAGCTCTCCGCATTTGACGCCGACGACAATCTTGTCCTCGCGTACGAGCCCGTCTGGGCAATCGGAACGGGAAAGACGGCCACGCCGGAGATCGCGCAGGAAGCGCACGCGTTCATCAAGTCGATACTCGGTGTGCCCGTGCTCTACGGCGGGTCGGTCAAGCCGGACAACGCCGCGGTCCTCCTGAGCCAGCCCGACGTCGACGGCGCGCTCGTCGGCGGAGCGTCGCTCGACCTCGAGTCCTTCATCTCGATTTGCCGAGCGGGCGCGAGCATCCCCTCGTAGCGCTCGTCATCCTCGACGGCTGGGGCCTCGCGCCGGCCGGACCGGGCAATGCCGTGGAGCTCGCCGACACGCCGAACTTCGACCGGCTGTGGAAGACGTTCCCCCACACGACGCTCGACGCGTCGGGCGAGGCCGTCGGCCTGCCGCCCGGACAGATGGGCAACAGCGAGGTCGGACACCTCACGATCGGCTCCGGACGCGTCCTGTTCCAGGACCTCATGCGCGTCAACAAGTCGATCGAAGACGGGTCGTTCTTCCAGAACCCGGCCCTGGTGAGCGCCTTCGAACGAGGCGAGCAGGTGCATCTGCTCGGCCTCGTCTCATATGGCGGTGTCCACTCGCACATCGACCATCTCCGCGCGCTGTTGCGCTTCGCTCCCGAGAAGACCTGGATCCACGCGTTCACAGACGGTCGGGATGTTTCTCCGCACGCCGCCGTCGACGACCTCGCCGAACTCCCCACGGAGCGCATCTCCACCGTCAGCGGCCGGTACTACGCGATGGATCGCGACCAGCGCTGGGAGCGGACACAGCGCGCCTTCGATGCAATTGTCGAGGGGAAAGGCGAGCAGGCAACCGATCCGATCGAGGCCGTCCGCCGTAGCTATGAGCGAGGGATCACCGACGAGTTCATCGAACCAACCACAGTTGGTGGCCGGCCGCGGCTTCAGCCGGGGACGGACACAGCCATCTTCTTCAACTTCCGTCCTGACAGAGCCCGCCAATTGAGCATGAAGCTCGTCGAGGCAGGTGCCGATATCACGACGATGACGAGATACCGCGCGGATCTCGAAGTACCGGTCGCTTTCCCGGAACAGGAGGTGCGGGAGACGCTGGCCGAGGTTCTTGCCGAGCACGGGGTACGCCAGCTGCACGCCGCCGAGACCGAGAAGTACGCACACGTGACCTACTTCTTCAACGGCGGCCGCGAGGCGGAGTGGGAGGGGGAGACCCGGATTCTCGTGCCGTCGCCGCGGGATGTTGCGAGTTATGACCAGAAACCGGAGATGTCCGCGCGGGAAGTGACCGACCGATTCGTCGCAGAGCTCGACCGAAACGGCTACCGGTTTGCCGTCATCAACTTGGCGAACCCCGACATGGTCGGCCACACAGGATCGATCCCCGCGGCGGTGAAAGCGGTGGAAACAGCCGACGAGTGCCTCGGTCGAATCGTCGAGGCGGTCGCCCGAAAGGGTGGCGTCTCGCTGATCACCGCAGACCACGGAAACGCCGAACAGATGCTCGAGGCAGACGGTGCAAGCCCCCATACCGCGCACACGACGAACCCCGTCCCGCTCATCGTCACGGACCCCGAAGTGACCCTTGACGGCACCGGCGAGCTGTCTGATTTAGTGCCCACTTTGCTGGGGTTTTTAGGTTTCACGCAACCCTTACAGATGACCGGTAAACCCTTAACGACCCCGGACTGATCCGGGCTATACTCCGGAACCTTTTGTCACTTCAGCAACCTGATTTTGGCGTCCTGCGGAAGGCACAGAGAGGCGATGAGCGGGCTTTCTCGCTCATCGTCCGTGCCTATCAGGTGCCTGTCTTCAACTATGTCCTGCGACTTGTCGGTGATCGGTCGCTGGCAGAGGACCTGACTCAGGAAGTCTTCCTGCGGGTCTTTCAGGGCCTGCCGCGTTTCTCGCTTCGCTCGAAGTTCACCACGTGGCTTTTCCAGGTGACGAAGAACCGCGTGCTTGACGAGCTGCGTGCGAACGAGCGGCGCCCGCGGGCGGTCGTTGCGCTCGAAGACGTTCCGTCGCTCGAGGTCGTCGACGCTCCGATGGAGCGGCTCGAGGCGATCGACGCGGTGTGGCGTGCCGTCGAGGGATTGAACGTCGATCTGAAGATGGCGCTGCTCCTCCGCGACGTCGTCGGTCTCTCGTACACCGAGATCGCCGACTCCCTCGAGATCACACTCGCCACGGTCAAGTGGCGGATCTACAAGGCACGCGAGGACGTCCAGCT
>DASVEU010000113.1:0-6187 GCA_036380395.1 Gaiellaceae bacterium | reverse complement strand
CTCCACCTTTTCACCCTTACCTTCAGCGTCTCCGGAGAATCGCTGCAGGCGGTCTCCTTTCTGTGCCACTTTCCGTCGGCTTTCGCCGCCTGGGTCGCCCCAGCGTCCTGCCCTGCGGTGTCCGGACTTTCCTCGAGCCGTGGCCCGCGGTCACCCGGCCTGCGTGTCGAATTGTAGCTGCGTCTCTTCCACTCCGAGCTCCGCGCGCAGGCTCGAATTGCACTCCGGGCAGGTGACCATGCCACCCGCGTGCAGCACGAACTCGCCGCAGACGAGGCACTCCATGCTGGCGCCACGGAGCAGCGCCTGCAGCTCCTGCTCGAGAGTCCGGTGGAGAGGCGCGACCGAGCTCACAGCGAGCGGAACACCCCCGTGACTCGCCCGAGGATCTGGACGTGTGACGCGTAGATCGGCTCGAGGGCGTCATTCTCGGGCTGTAGCCGGACCTTCCCGTTCTCGCGGAAGAAGCGCTTGACGGTGGCCTCGTCGGCCGACTCGTCATCGCCGGCGAGGGCCACGACGATCTCCCCGTTGCGCGCGTCCTGCGCCCGCTGCACGACGACGAGGTCGCCGTCGAGGATGCCCGCGTTGATCATCGATTCGCCCTTCACCCGCAGGAGGAAGTCACCCTTGAGCGTCTCGGGCACGGCCAGATGATCCTCGACGTTCTCCTCGGCGAGGAGCGGTCCGCCGGCAGCGATCTGGCCGACGAGCGGCAGCTTCTCGAGAGTCGCCGCAGGCGCCTCGTGACGCTCACGGCCGACGAGCTCCAGCGCTCGAGGCTTCGTCGGGTCGCGCTTCAGCAATCCGGCTCGTTCGAGGTTGGCGAGGTGGGCGTGCACCGTCGAAGGCGAGGCCAGCCCAACTGCCTCGCCGATCTCCCGCACGGTGGGCGGGTAGCCGTGTGTGTCGACGTAGTCGACGAGGAAGTCCCAGATCTCCTGTTGTCGTCCCGTCAGCATGCTCCGCCTCCAAGGGTTGGATGGTCGATCGAACGTGTGTTCGCCATCCAGGCTAGAGATCCTCCCGGACGTTGTCAAACCCGACTCGCCGCGGATGCGGGCTTGGCCCGCGTCCGCCGCTACGGCGTCGGATCGACGCCGATACCACCGAAGTCACCATGGCCCCGCGGAGCGGGGCCGGACTTCGGTGGTGAGAGTGCGCTGGAGAGGACTTGAACCTCCACGGCCTTTTAAGGCCACTAGGCCCTCAACCTAGCGCGTCTACCAATTCCGCCACCAGCGCTTGAAGGCCGGCGCATTGTAGCCGTGGTCTCGCGATTAGAGTGCCGCGCGGATGCGAGACCTGTGTGCAACCGCCGTGGATGCGGCGACCGGCGCGGGGGCCGAGTACGCGGACGCGCGCGTCGTGAGGAAGAGGAACCAGTTCGTCGCGACGAAGAGCGGCCGTGTCGAGCGTCTGTCGGATTCCGAGAGCGAGGGCATCGGCGTGCGGGTGCTGCTGAACGGCGCCTGGGGCTTTGCGGCCGACCGCAGGCTCTCTGCGGCCGGGGCGCGAGATGCCGCGCTGCGAGCCTGCACGTTTGCACGAGCAGCGCCGGGCAAGCACTCCCGGCAACTGGCCCCCGTCGCTCCCGCGAGCGGGACGCACCGCACGCCGGTCGAGCGGGACCCGTTCGAGGTTCCCCTCGCGGAGAAGGTCGCGCAGTGCCTCGAAGCGGACGAAGCCATGTCCGGCCCGGGGATCCTGGTTCGCCAGACGATGGTGCGCGCGCAGCGGGAGCACAAGCTCCTGCTCACCTCCGAAGGAACGGAGGTCGAACAGGAGTTGATCGAGTGCGGTGCGGGGATCGAGTGCGCAGCCGCCCGCGACGGCCTCTTCCAGATGCGGAGTTATCCGAGCGCGCACGTCGGCTCGAGCTGCCAGAACGGCTGGGAGTACGTCGAAGGGCTCGACCTCGCCGGCCAGGCGCCGCGCGTCGCCGAGCAGGCAACCGCACTCGTGCGCGCGGACGAGTGCCCGAGCCGCGTGACGACCGTCGTGCTCGACGCGGACCAGGTTGCGCTGCAGGTCCACGAGTCGGTCGGTCATCCCACCGAGCTCGACCGGGTTTATGGCACCGAGGCCTCATACGCCGGCACGAGCTTCCTGAAGCCGAGCGACCTCGGCTCCCTCCGCTATGGCTCGGAGCTGATGAACATCACCGCCGACCCGACGACCCACGGAGGACTGGGCAGCTTCGCGTTCGACGACGAAGGCGTCCCGGCCGAGCGCACGCCGGTCGTGGAGGCCGGTCTGCTCACGGGCTTCCTCACTTCACGCGAGACCGCGGCGCGCATTGGGGCAGGCAACGGCGGATCGATGCGGGCGGACGGCTGGAACCGGATGCCACTCGTGCGCATGACGAACCTCCACCTGGAACCTGGCGAGGGAACACTCGAGGATCTGCTCGCCGACGTCGACGACGGCGTGTACATGGAGACGAACCGCAGCTGGTCGATCGACGACAAGCGCCTCAACTTTCAGTTCGGCACGCAGATTGCCTGGGAGATCAAGCGCGGCAAGCTCGGACGCATGTTGCGCGACGCGACGTACACCGGAATCACGCCACAGTTCTGGGGCTCCCTCGACGCCGTTGCGGGACGCGACTCGTGGCGACTCTACGGGATGACCAACTGCGGCAAAGGTCAGCCCGGTCAGAGCGCGCACGTCTCGCACGGCGCTGCTCCGGCGCGTTTTCGCAACGTGCAGGTCGGGGTCGGGTCCTGAACGCACTCGAAGTCGCGAAAGCGGCACTCGACACGGTCGAGGGCGAGGCGGAAGCCGTCGCGCACGTCGAGCACTCAGGGCTAGCCCGCTTCGCCGGCTCCGAGGTGCACCAGCCGACGCTGATCGAGAACGCGCTCGTCACGCTGCGAGTCGTGCACGACAACCGCGTCGGCGTCGCGACGACGAACAAGCTCGACGCGGCCGGGCTGGCGGAGCTCGCACGCCGGGCGGCCGACGCCGCCGAGAGTGCGCCGCCCGACGAGACCTTTCCAGGGTTGGCACCTCCCGCCGACCCACCCGCGGTGGAGGGCTACGACGAAGAGACCGCTGCGCTCAGTCCGGCCGACCAGGCTCGCCTGGCAGCCGCAGCGATCGACGCGGGCGGCGACGTCCCCGTCTACGGCTTCTTCACCAGCGCCGTCTCCGAGCTTGCGGCCACGTCCACGACGGGACTTTCGGTCCATCAGCGGATGACGGACGCGACGGCGCTCGTCGTCGCTGCAGACGAGCACGGATCCGGCTACGCCGAACAGACCGCCTGGCGCGTGGGCGTGATCGATCCGAGCGCCGTCGCGGGTGCGGCCGCAGACAAGGCGCGGCGAACGAGAGGCGCAGCCGAGATCGATCCAGGTGTGTACCGCGTGGTGCTCGAGCCGTACGCGTTCGCGGACCTGCTCGACTACTTCTCCCACGACACGTTCGGGGCGCTCGGGCTCCTCGACAAGCGCAGCTACTTCGCAGACCGGCTCGGCCAGAAGGTCTTCGACGAGAAGATCTCCATCACCGACGACGCGCTCGATCCGCGCGGGCTGCCGAAGGCGTTCGACTTCGAAGGCACGCCCAAACGGCCCGTGCAGCTCGTGGAGCAAGGCGTCGCCCGCGGTGTCGTCTGGGATCGGGCAACGGCCGCGCAAGCCGGCGAAGGCGCCGAGTCGACCGGTCACGCAGCGCCCGCCGAATTGCGCGACTGGGGCCCTCTCCCTTCTGCGCTCTCCGTGCTCCCGGGCGATGCCGAATCGGTCGCTGAGCTCGCCGAGCTGGTCGGGGACGGCCTCTACATCACGCGCCTGCACTATCTCGGCGTCGTGCATCCGCGCGAAGGGATCATCACCGGAATGACGCGCGACGGGACCTTCCGCATCCGCGACGGCAAGATCGCCGAACCGCTCGTGAACCTGCGTTTCACGATTGCCGTGCCCGATTTCCTGCGAGACGTCTACGGGCTCACGAACAAGGCCGCGCTCGTGAACTCGCAGAACTTCTACGGCGAGCGTTACCCGTACGGGGTCATGGCGCCCGCGATCGCGTCCGAGCGCTTCCCGGTCACGGGCGTTGGCTCGAAGCCCGGGATCTGACCTCTGCGTAGTCGACGTTGCCGAGCACGTCTTCGCGCCAGCCTTCGAGCCGGGACGAGACGAGGCGCGCGTCGACCACCCACGCGACCGGGACGACCCGGCCGAGCGCCCGCAGGGCAGCGTCGAGACGCTCGAGGGCCGGGCCTTGCTCGGTGGATGCAAGCACGGCGGCGAGCAGGTCACGTCTGCCGAAGTCGGAGAGGTGCACAGCCTCTGCGAGCAGAGCCTCGGCTTGAGGATACGCCGCGACCAGACGGGTGAAATCGGTCGTCACATTCCGAGCGGAATCTGCGACGAGCACCGGGCCGAGGCCGACGTTGCGCCACTCCGCGTACAGCACTCTCGCGCCGAAACGGAGCACGGGGTCGGACGGGACACCGATCCGCACTTGCACGCGCGGGAGTGACGGGATGCGTTTGAGCGTGTCGCGAAAGCGCGCGGGGTCCCGTTGCTCGCCGGGATCCACGAGGCCGAACGCGGCGGAACCTGGAAGCTCGGGCACGAGCTGCTCGTAATCCGAGCGGTCCGCCGTGTCCCAGTACGCGTGGATCAACGACTGGGAGGGGCCGCCTCTGAAGACGACCAGGTCCTGTGCGAGCAGCCTTCGTGCCCTGAGACTCGCGCCGAGGACGGGGTCCCGCTGCAACGCGACGATGTCGCCCAGCGGCACCGGCGCTTCGTCGAGCCGGCCGCGGCGAAACTCGTCCAGCGCAGTGAGCGCGGCGAGTCGGCGGAAGACGACCGTCAACCCGGGCCGGCGCACGACGACGCGGAGCGACGAGCCGCTCACCAGCCGGAACGGCCCGGGAACGAAACGCGGCGCCGCCGCAACTGCGGTCAGCGCGTAAGGCAGACGCCGCCAAGGATGGTCGAGCTGGATCACCAGCGACGAGGCTGATGGCGCCACGATTTGGCGTGCCCCGGCGAAGAGCCAGCGCGCCGGGGCGCGACGCAGCCGCACGACGCGTTTCACCGCGGCCGCGATCGAGGGAGCGGATCGGCAGCTGAAGGTCCAGCGCCTGAAGTCCGGCGACGCCTTCCACGCAGTGCACAGCCCCGGAACGACCGCTCCCGTGGCGGGATCCGTCCGCAAGGGAGTCGAATAGAGAACGCGCGCGAGCGTTGTCTCGTCACGGCCTTCGACGAGCGCGGGATCCAGCGGCCAGCGAAAATTCGTCAGAGCAACGCGCACAACGTTCGGCGGACCGGTCGCTTCGCGAGGAAGCGCGCGCGGGGCTTGACCAGCGCCACATCCCGCCGCGATCAACGCGACGACGGCGCAGAGCGCTGCTACTTGAGCGCGTGAAACAGCAGGATGGAGTTCGTGACGAAGAGGACGGCGATGACGACGGTCAGCCTCGTGAGGTTGCGCTCGACGATGTGCGTGCCACCCTGTGACGCGGGCGTGAAGCCCATTCCGCCGAGGCCTGCGTCCCGGCCGGAGTGCATGAGGATCAGGGCGACAAGGCCCATCGAAAGCAGTACCTGGATGACGGCGAGCGCCTGAACCATCGCGACGGCAGGGTAGCAGTGTGGTTAGCCGGCGACTTCGAGGATCGCGTCGATCAACTCGGCCGCAATTCGATTCTTGGTCACGTATCCGGCCGCTCCCGCCTCCCGCGCACGGTCGACGTCGACTCGCGAGTTCGAGCCGGTGAGCATGAGGATGCGCGCGTGTGGCCGCTGCTTGCGGATCTGTTTCGTCGCCTGAAAGCCGTCCATGACCGGCATCGAGATATCCATGAGGATCACCTCGGGCTTCACGGAAAGCGCGAGCTGGACGGCTTCCGACCCATCCCCGGCGTGTCCCACCACCTCGAGCCGATCGTCGGTCGCGAGGATGGCCTCGAGGGCCTGTCCGAACAAACGGTGGTCGTCCGCGATCAGAACGCGGATCCGGTCTGGCTCGTTGGCGGCGGCCTCCATGACGCGGTTCCACCCCCAATGTGAACTGTTACGGTCGATTTGTGAAGGGGGACGAGGCACGCGAGCGGATTCAGAAGCTCCTCGTCACCGGAGACAACCGGCTCAAGCAGGGCGTCGACCCCGTCAAGGCGCGGCAGAGCTACGAGCAGGCGCTCGAGGCGGCCCGCGAGGCCGGC
>DASVEU010000112.1:0-20828 GCA_036380395.1 Gaiellaceae bacterium | reverse complement strand
CAAGTCGCGAGGCGCTACGGCTCGTTCCCGATCATTCTCGAGACCTACCGCGAGTGTCTGCAGGACGTCTTCGACCTGCCTGCGCTGAAGCGGCTGCTGCAAGGACTGCGCACGCGCGAGCTCGATCTCGTGGATGTCGAGACGGCGTCGGCGTCGCCGTATTCCGCGTCGCTCCTCTTCGACTACATCGCGACGTACATGTACGAGGACGACACGCCTCCCGCCGAGCGGCGGGCACAGGCACTGTCGCTCGACCGCGACCTCCTGCGCGAACTGCTCGGCCAGGAGGAGTTACGCGACCTGCTCGACGCAGGAGCGGTCGAGGAGGTCGAGGCGCAGCTCCGTGGTAACCCGCGCAATGCCGACCAGCTTCACGACCAGCTCCGTCTGCGCGGAGATCTGCGCGAAGGTGAATACGACGAGGGCTTTGCGCAAACGCTTCTACGCGAGCGCCGCGCGCTGCTCGTGCGCTTCGCCGGCGAAGAGCGGCTGCTTGCCGCTGAGGATGCGGGCCGCTACCGCGATGCCCTCGGCGTCATGCCGCCGGGCGGTCTGCCCGAAGTCTTCCTCGAGGGCGGCCAGGAGTCTCTCGCGCAACTCGTGTCGCGTTATGCGCGCGGGCGCGGGCCATTCACGACCGCGCAGGCGAACGAGCGGTTCGGCCGCGACGTCGAGCCGTTGCTCCAGCAGCTCGAGCGGCAGGAAAAGCTCCTGCGCGGCGAGCTGCGGCCCGGTGGAACCGAGCGGGAGTGGTGTGACCCTGACGTCCTGCGGCGCCTGCGCCGCGCGTCGCTTGCGGCGTTGCGCAAGGAGGTCGAGCCCGCCGAGCAGGCGGCGTTCGGCCGCTTCCTGCCGCACTGGCACGGGATCGACCGGCGTGCGACGTTGCGCGAAGCACTCGTGCCGCTGCAGGGATTGTCGTTGCCGGTATCGCTGTGGGAGTCCGAGGTGCTGCCGCGCCGCGTCCCCGGCTTCAATCCCGGTCAGCTGGATCAGCTGTGCGCATCCGGCGAGGTCGTCTGGGTCGGGGCGGGCCTCGACCGCGTGGCCGTCTTCTTCCGCGAGGACGCACCGGCACTGGGCCGTCCGGCCGCCGCGCCTCGGCCCGAGGGCGACGCGCACGACAGGATCCGCGAGCTGCTCGGACGCAGTGCGGAGTTCTGGTACGACCTCGTCGCGGCGACGGAGCTCGAGCCCGAGGTCGCGCTGCCCGGTCTGTGGGATCTCGTCTGGGCCGGCGAGGTGACGAACGACGCCTGGACGCCATTGCGCGCCGGTCGCCGCTACCAGACGCCGCGCGCCCAGCGCGGACGCCCGCGCCGCTTCTCACGCCAGCGCTCGGCGGGAATCACCGCGACGCAGGGACGGTGGTCGCTGACCGACAAGCTCTTCCCGGGACGGCCGGATTCGCGCGCACTTGCAGAGTTGGTTCTCGAGCGGCAGGGCATCATCACGCGCGACGGCGTCCGCGGCGAGGGGATTCCCGGCGGGTACGGCGCGGTGTACGGCGAGCTGCGCGCACTCGAGACGCTCGGGGTCTGCCGGCGCGGCTACTTCGTCGAAGGCCTCGGTGGTGCACAGTTCGCGCTGCCCGGTGCGGTGGAACGATTGCGCGAGCTGCGTCCTCGCGAGGACGAGGAGCCCGAGGCTCTCGTGTTGCCGGCCGCGGATCCGGCGCAGCCCTACGGCGCGGCGCTGCCGTGGCCGAAGCGCGCGGACGGCCGTGCAGCACGCGTCGCAGGCGCGCAGGTCGTCCTGCTCGGCGGCGAGCCGGCGCTGTTCGTCGAGCGTGGAGGACGGTCGCTGGTGCCGCTCAGAGATCCGGAGGAGGACTGGCTGCGCGTCGCACTGGCCGCGCTGGTCGAGCACGTCAAGAAGGGCGGCTCGAAGAAGCGACTGGCGGTGGAGCGCTTCGACAGCGAGCCTGTCGGCGAGACGGAGATCATGCCGCTCCTCTTAGAGGCCGGCTTCCTCGCCGGCCCCCGCCGCGCGGTCCTCCGACCCTAGGCGAGCCGGCCGAGCACCAACCCGAAGAGCGCGTGCCGATACGTCGCCTGCGCGAACGCGCGCGGGCTTGTGACGAGGCGGCGATCGACGAGACTGATGAACGGCCACGACGCAACGTGCTCTCCGAGCGCCAGCGCGAGCGCGAGTCGTCGCCCGTCGACGTCGACGCGCCGCCGCACTGCGTCGAATGCGACACCGAAGAGCGCGCCGTTCGCCAGGTGCGCCGCGAAGCCGAGCGAGCGCCGCCCGCGGCCGAGAAACAACACGTCCGAGTAGTCGCAGCCGAACACCCGCTGGTCGAGCGGCTCCTGCAATCCCCAGACGAGCGCCGCAACGGCACCGGCGGCTGCGGCACGCGCACGAGGCGACATACCCTTGCAGCATGCCCGAAGGGGACGCTCTTCACCGTGCCGCGCGACGCCTCCAGGTCCTCGTGGGACAAAGGCTCGAGGTCGAGACGCCGCACCCGCGCGCCGCGGTGAAACAGCTCGCGCCTCGGCTGGACGGCCGCCGCCTGGAGAACGTCGAGGCGATCGGCAAGAACCTCCTGCTGCGCTTCGAGGGCGGGCTCGTGCTCCGCAGCCACCTGCGCATGAAGGGACGCTGGCGGGTCTTCCGCCGCGACACGCCGATCTTCGGCCAACCATGGCTCGTGCTCCGCGGGGACGACTACGTCGGCGCGATGTTCAACGGCGCGGTGCTGGAGCTCGACCGCGGCGTCGCGCGCCGCCTCGGTCCCGACATCCTCGCGGAACAGCCCGACTATGACGCCATGCTCGCGCGATTCAGGCGCGCAGACCAGCAACGCCAGATCGGAGACGCTCTGATCGACCAGGGACTCGTGGCCGGAATCGGCAACCTCTGGAAGGCGGAGTCGCTCTGGCTGGCCCGTGTCTCCCCGTGGCGACGGCTCGTGCAGGTCTCGGACGAGGAGCTGCGCGCGACGCTCGCGGAGGCGCATCGCCTCATGAACGGCCGGCTCGAAGGGGTCCCCGGTCACGCCCGGGTGTATCGCCGCAAGGGTCGGCCTTGTCCCCGCTGCGGCGCCGAAATCCGCTCGTGGCCGCAGGGCGACGACGCGCGCATGGCCTACTGGTGTCCCGAGTGCCAGAAAGGAGAGGAACCGAGGACGGCGTAAGCGCAGTTGTGATCGTGCGCGCTCCGCAGCTCTTCGACTGTCTCCGGGCTTTTTGCCTCGGCTCGTTCCGCGCCCTCCTCCAGGAGCTGGACCGTGGCGCCGACCTCCCGTTCGCCTTCGAGGAGCACACCTCTTACGACCGACCCGCGCTCTACGAGTACCGGCCGCTCGTGAAACCGTTCATCGAAGCGCGCGCACACACGCTTCGACAGCGGCCCGACGCCGAGCTTGCGGTGGACGAGCTTCGCCGCGAGCCGGCAGCGGCGATCTTCGCGCGCGCGCACGCAGGCCCGCGGGCCGACGATCACGAAGCACTCTTCGGCAGCGTGCTCCTCCCGCTGCTGATGAGCACCGCCGAGATGTGCGGCGGCTTCGACTGGGACGACGATGCGTACGTGCGCGCGTATGCGGAGCTCGAGGCCGCGCTCTTCGGCGAGGGCCACCAGTACGGCGCCGTCGCACCGCTGATCGGGATCACGACCGGCGGCGCCACGATCGAGCTCGGCGGCAACATCCGCATCCGTCTCGCTGCAACAGGCGAGCTTGCCAAGCTCTGGCCGGAGGCCAACGGCTTGCTCCCAACGGACTTCGGCCGGGAGGCCGACCGTCTCTGCATCCTCGAGCTCGAGCGCCCACTCGAGCCCGGCGCGACCGAGCCGCCCGACGCGCCCGGTGAGTTCGCGGACGCGATCACCGCGATCCGTCTCGCCACCGCGGCGCCCATCGCCGCCGGCCCTGTCTTGTTCGAGCGGCTCGATTGGCGGCCCTATGGAGTTCGTCCCGTCTTGCCGATTGCCGCGACGCAGCCCGCCGGAGAACCGACGCGCCTCGACTCCTTCCGTGCGGGCCTCGCCGCCGATCTCTTGCCGCGCCTCGCGCGCGCGGACGACGACCCGGAGCTCGGCGAGGCGCTCGACCGCTGGGAGCTCTCGCTCTTCCAGGACGGCCCGTTCCAGGCGGAACAGCTGCGCGAGTCGCTTGCCGCGCTGCTCGGCGGCAGCGACGGACTGTGGGCCGCCGCCGTTCGCGGCGCCATTCTCCTCGGCGACACGCCGCGGGCACGCGCCGAATTGCAGGATCGCCTGTCGGGCGATCCCGAGGCGGACGTGGTCCGCCGTGCGCTCGTCGACACGCTCTTACACGGCGACCGAACGGAGCTCGTCGCGTCGCTCGACGAAACGATCCTCGGTTTGCGGCCGCGCCCAACTCGTCACACTTCCGCCACAGACACACGCGCTGCAGCTGGCTAGCTTCGTCCGCATGGACGAGGCCCGCGCAGTGTTGGCCCGGCTCGACCGGATCGAAGAGCTCGAACGTGAGGGCGCACCCCCCGGCGTCCTGCTCGAGGAGCTGCGCGGGCTCGTCCAGGCGGCCGAGGCCTGGGCGAAACTGGAAGGAGACGAACGTGCACGCAGCGCGGTAGAACGCTGCGATCTCTCTCTCGCGCAACCCGTCGCATAAAGTCGTGGCGTGGGCATCACGCACTGGGACGACGTCGAGAAGTTTCACCGGGAACGCGGCCAGATGTCCGCGACGTGGACACCGCTCGGCGGTGCGGCCGGCAGCTGGAAGGCAGGCGCGACCCGGATCGAGCTGGAGCCGGGCGAGCAGCCGACGCCGCCTCACATCCACGGTGACGCCGAGGAGATCTTCTACGTGCTCGGCGGCTCGGGATGGACGCTGCTCGATGACGACGCATACGAGATTCGCGCGGGCGATTGCATCGTCTACAAGAGCTCGCACGAGGCGCACACGATTCGCGCGGGCGACGACGGCCTCGACGTGATCGCTTTCGGTGCGCGCGAGTATCTGCCGACCGGCGAGCTGCCGCGCGGCGGCACGATGTGGTCGATCACCGGCTTCATCGAGCTGCAGGAAGGACATCCTTGGGACCGCGAACCGCATCTGTTCTGGCCGGATCCGTTGCCCGAGCGCCCGCAGACGATCGTCAACACGCAAGACGTCGAGCCCGACATCCGCGGTGGGCGACGACGTCGGGATCTGGCGCGCGCCGCCGGCTCGCGCTGGACGGGCCTCAAGCACATCGAGCTGGACCCGGGCGCGCTGTCCGGTCCGCCGCACGTGCATTCCGCCGAGGAGGAGATCCTGGTCGTGCTCGACGGCGACGGCACGCTCGAGCTCACGCCTTCGATGCCACCGGCCACGGAGCCCGAACAGCATCCGGTGCGCAAGGGCTCGGTCGTCGCCCGCCCACCCGGCACCGGAATCGCGCATGCTTTCCGCGCCGGCGACTCCGGGCTGACGCTGATCGCCTGGGGAACGCGCGAGCCGAATGACATTTGCTGGTACCCGCGTTCGAAGAAGATCTTCTGGCGCGGCGTCGGCGTGATCGGGCGCATCGAGCAACTCGACTACTGGGAAGGCGAAGACCTCGAGTGATCGTTCGCCGGGATCACAAGTCTGGAGCTATTGGGCTACGATGAGGACGAGCCCGAGGAGTGACGCCCCTCTCGCAGAACTCAGTTCACTCTCGCGTCTCGCTCCCGGCCTCACCCACGAAAGTAGTCCCTCATTCGCGTCATTAGCCTCCTAGCGGAGTTCCCGATATCTCCTCGTATGGGGAGAGCGCGCCGTCTCGCAGGCTCTCGGAGATTCCGTATCGGCATCAACGCCGTGTTCGTCTCCGGGGCGCTTGCCGCTGCCGCCCTGACGATTCTCCATTTCGTGCACTCGGGCTGGCCGCTCGCCAACGCCGACCCGCTCCTCGTGGTCGCCGCCGGGATCCTCTTTCTCTTCGCCTACGCCTTCAAGGCGTGGGGCTGGCAGCGCCTCTTTCCTGAAGGCCAGCGCCCTGAGGCCCTGACGCTGGCGGCTGCAGGCGGCGCCGCGTCTGTCGGTGGCGTGGCCCTCCCGGGACGCTTCGACGAGGCGATCCGCGTCGCCGTCGTTCGTCGCGGCCCCGGCAAGAAGACGGCAGGTCTTGGCGCCATTTGCCTGACCCTGATCATCGTCGGCTTGCTCGACAGCGCAGCGCTGGCGCCGATGGCGTCGATCGCCGCCGCCGCTTCGGGCCATGGCGGTGTCCAGGCCGGCTTCGCGCTCGTTGCTGCGGCAGGAGTTGCAGCAGCGGTGCTCGTCCTCTTCCTCCCGAAGATCGCGCAGATGGCTTTCGTCAGCCGCTGGAAGGTCGGTCGCTGGCTGAAGGATCACACCGCCTGCAAGCGCTCCGCGTCGGAGGCCTGGTTCCTGATCTCCATTTCGTGGGCGCTCCGTGGGCTTGCTGTCTTCGTCCTGCTGAACGCTCTCTCGGTGGGAGCTTCGTTCCCGCTCGCGCTTGCCTTCCTCTGCGCTTCCGCCGCGTCCGCGGCGTTGCCGATCGCCCCGGCGGGCGCGGCGACGCAGGCCGGCGCCGGCGCTGCGATCCTGATCATCGGCGGCGTGCCCAAGTCCGAGGCCTTCGCGTTCGCCGTGGCGGCGCAGGGAATGGTCATCATCGTCGGGGCCGCGCTCGTCGGCGCCGCAGCGATCTGGATGCTCTTCACACGATTCCGCCCGTCTGCCCGGACGACCGCGCTCCCCGCCTAGCTTTTACCGACTCCTTACGCGGCTCTTAGGCGGGCGTGATTCGATGACGCTCGTGTTCCGCGGTCGCGCCGTCGTCGCTGCGCTCCTCGCAGCCCTGGCCCTCGCGGGTGCCACCGGCGCGAACGCTGCGATCGTCACGTCGCACGACGACCAGGGCCGGACGATCACCTTCGACGTGCGAGCAACCGCCGTCGACACCGAGTGGTACGCGAGCGTTCTGCGCGCGGCCGCGCACGGCAACGAGATCAGCAATGTGACGATCACCATCGTTCCCGAGCCGCAGATCCCCGCGGTCTGCGGCGGCCAGGAGGCAGCGGCGTGCTACAGCAAGACCGGCACGCCCACGATTTTCGTTCCCGCCGGGAAGAGCAGGCTGCTCGAGACGATCTTGCTGCACGAGTACGGTCATCACCTCGATACGTTCTGGCACGTCTCCGGCGTTCCGGAGCTGAACGGGACGCCGACGTGGTGGGCTGCGCGGGGGATGGCGTCGCTGCTCGCGAGCAACCAGGTCGCGTTCGACTACTCGCTCGGCTGGAGTCACAGCATCGCCGAGGTCTTCGCCGAGGACTACGCCTACATCCACACGCACAGCCGGTACGGCATCACGTGGCTGAGCCCGCCGGACGCCGCCCTTCAGTCGGCCATGTTCGCCGAGCTCGGCACTCCCACCGAACCTCTTCCCGCTGCCCCCGAAGTCCCGCTGGTCATCAGCAGGCGCGGAACCCTTTCCCCGCGTGACCGCTTCAGCGTTCCCTTCGGTCTTCTCGGCCCGGGTCGCCGGGTGACCATGGCCGCCACGATCTCGAAGGCGAACCGCAAGGGAGTCCGGGCTCGCGCTCAGCTCGTCTGCGACGGAACGGTGGTCGCGACACGCACGTTCCGCAAGGGTCAGGCCAAGCGATCGCTCGACATCCCGGACCTGGGCCCGGCCACCTGCGACGTCCGCCTGCTCAGCAGCGTCTCGACGTCGCTGGCCTACACCCTGCGCATCAGCCTGGCCGTCGAGAGCGTTTAGCCTCCCCGGCCGCGAGGGCGGCGTCCGAGAGGCCCGTGATCATGCGGTATATCGGCAGGAACTCGCTATCCTGGCCCGAAAGAGCGCCCCGTGGGGCTCTCACGTTTACTTCCGCGTCCCAACACACGCGCTTCGTCCACTAGGAAGGGATCACCTTTGGGCAGGGTCATCTCGTTCGCCAACCAGAAGGGTGGCGTAGCGAAAACGACGACCACGCTGAACCTCGGAGTCGCCCTCAAGGAGAAGGGTCACGAGGTCCTGCTCGTCGACCTGGATCCGCAGGGCAACCTGACGATGAGCCAGGGCTGGAATCCGGACGAGATCGAGCGGTCGATGTTCGACGTGCTCGTCCACAAGCTGCCGATCGAGGAGATCGTCCGGCAGGCCGAGGTCGATGTCGCCGTGTCATCGATCGACCTTGCCGGCGCCGAGCTCGCGCTCTCGTCGATGATCGGTCGTGAGCGCGCGCTCGAGAAGGCGCTCGTGAGCGTCAAGCCGAAGTACGACTACATCCTCATCGACACGCCGCCGTCCCTCGGGCTGCTGACGATCAACGCGCTCGTCGCGTCGAACGGCGTGATTGTTCCGGTGCAGTGCGAGTACCTCTCCTTGCGCGGGCTGGTGCAACTGGAGAACACTCTGTCCATGATCCGCGAGAACCTGAACCCGGAGGTCTCGATCCAGGGAATCCTCCCGACGATGTATGACAAGCGCCTGCTGCACTCGAAGGAAGCGGTCGACATCCTCAAGGAGAACTTCGGTGATCTCGTCTTCAAGACGAAGATTCGCAAGACGATCCGGTACGCAGAGGCTCCCGTGAAGGGCCAGTCGGTACTGGGCTACGAGCCGAGCGGCGATGCCGCGCAGCTGTACCGCGACCTCGCTAAGGAGGTGCTCAATGGCGCGCAAGCGCGCGAGCATGCGTGAGGGCCCTCTCGCAGAGCTCTTCAAGGCAACCGAGGCGGCGCAGCGCCAGCAGGAACAGGGAGCACCCGCCCCGGCCGCCGAGGAGCCGCACGAGTCGACGGTCGAGCACGTACCGACGTGGGAGGACGAGGTCGAGACGCCGGCGCCGCCGCGTCCCGATCCCGTGCCGGAGCCGCCGCCGCCCGAGCCCGTACCGCTACCCGAGCCACCTCCGCCGGCGGCGTACATTCCCGAGCCTCCGGTAACGCGCTACATCGAGCCGATGCCCGAGCCGGCGCCGCGCTTGCATCACGCGCGCGCGGGACAGCTGGGTTCGTACCTCGCGAAGATCCAGGTCGTCGGCGTCGGCGGCGCCGGTCTGAACGCGGTGAACCGGATGATCGACGCCGGCATCAACCAGGTCGAGTTCGTCGCGGTCAACACCGACGTGCAGCAGCTGCAGATCTCGGACGCGGAGACGAAGATCCACATCGGCCGCGAGTTGACGCAGGGTCTCGGCTCGGGGTCGGAGGCGACGGTCGGGAAGGCCGCGGCCGAGGAGAGCTACGACCAGATCAAGCACGCGCTCCGAGGAGCGGACATGGTGTTCGTCACTGCGGGCGAAGGTGGCGGTACCGGTACCGGCGCCGCACCGATCGTCGCGAAGATCGCGAAGGGCCTCGGCGCGCTCACCGTCGGCATCGTGACGACGCCGTTCAAGTTCGAGGGCACGAAGCGGCGAGGGCAGGCCGAGACCGGAGTCGATGCGTTGCGGCGCGAATGCGACACGACGATCGTGATTCCGAACGACCGGCTGCTCGAGGTGCTCGACAAGTCGACCTCGATGCTGGACGCGTTCAAGATCGCCGACGACGTGCTCCGCCAGGGCGTACAGGGCATCTGCGACCTGATCACGCTCCCCGGCCTGATCAACCTCGACTTCGCGGATGTGCGAACGGTCATGGAAGGCTCCGGCAGCGCGCTGATGGGAATCGGGTTCTCGTCGGGCACGGAGAACCGCGCGCGTGAGGCGGCCGAGCGTGCGCTGCGCTCGCCCCTGATCGACACCGAGCTCCATGGTGCGCGCGGCATCCTCCTCTCGATCGCGGGCGGCGACGACCTGACCCTGCTCGAGGTGAACGAGGCGGCGGAGGTCATCAAGCGGACCGCGACCGACGACACGCAGATCATCTTCGGCGCGACGATCGACGACCGCCTCACGGGCCAGGTGTGGGTGACGGTGATCGCAACGGGCCTAGGCGGCACGGGCCGCAGCAGCTCGCTCACCCCGAGCCTGGTCAACGCGCTGACCGCAGCCGACGACGAGCTCGAGCCGCCCTCCTTCCTGCGGAACTAGGACACGCTCTCGTTACGGGGACGTACCCGGGCCTGGCACGGGTAATTTCCCGCGAGGAGCAGCGCCTTTCAGGCAGGGCGTCACAGTTTCGTACCCGTGCCTGGCACCGGTACGTCTCGTTAGCGCCGGATGGTGACGCGGGCGCCGGGGTGGACGCCCCAGCGCGCGAACGCGCCGCGATTCACCTCGAGCGCGCCGCGAAACGCGACCTTCGGGTCGTAGACCTTGCAGGGGTCGCGCCGGCACGGCGCCATGTCGAGGATCCGCAGGATCCGGCCGCTCTTGCTCCAGAACGCGATCGAGAGCGGGATCGACGTGTCCTTCATCCAGAACCGGCCCCGGATCTCGCTTGTCCAGAGAAACGCCATCCCCGAGCCCGGTGCGAGCGCGCGCCGGCCGCTCAGGCCCTGCGCTTGCTGTGCCGGTGTCACGGCGATCTCGACTGAAACGCGCACCGTCGAGCCGGACGTGCGGATCACGGCCGTCCCGTGGGGGAACGTAACCGCGGCAGAGAGCGCAAGCGTCGCGAGGATGCCGAGCACCGACCCATTGTGAGGGAGCCGTAACTCGTTCGAGTGAACTTCGCAGGCACGCCGTAAGCGGACGCGGCCGCGTGCATCTACTTGGCACAGGTCAGTCCCAGAACTGCGGCCCCTCGCAAGAGCCCGCGCCAGCGGCGGCGCGGGCTCTCCCCTCACACCGGATTAGACTCGCACGATGGCGGCGGACGGCAGCGTCGCGATCGCGCTAGAGGGCGTCAGCAAAGGCTTCGGCAAAACCCGAGCCGTGCAAGACGTCACGGTCGCGATCGGCGAGGGCGAGTTCTTCTCGCTGCTCGGCCCGAGCGGGTGCGGCAAGACGACGACCCTCCGCATGATCGCCGGCTTCGAGGTGCCGGACGAAGGCCGCATCGTCTTGCAGGGCAAAGACGTGACCTCGGTTTCGGCGAATCACCGCAAAGTGAACATGGTCTTTCAGCAGTACGCGCTCTTCCCCCATATGTCGATTTACGACAACGTCGCCTTCGGGCTCAAGGTGAAGCGCGTCCCGCGAAGCGAGCACTCCGAGCGCGTGCACGAGATGCTGCGCGTCGTCGAGCTCGAGGGTCTGGAGCGCCGTCGCACCCGTCAGCTCTCGGGAGGTCAGCAGCAGCGTGTCGCGCTGGCGAGGGCTCTCGTCAACAAGCCCGCGGCACTGCTGCTCGACGAGCCGCTCGGAGCGCTCGACGTGAAACTCCGCAAGCAGATGCAATTCGAGCTCAAGCGGATCCAGGCCGAGCTGGGAACGACCTTCGTCTACGTTACGCACGATCAGGAAGAGGCGCTCGCGATGTCCGATCGGATCGCCGTCATGAACGGCGGCCGAGTGGAGCAGATTGGCAGCCCCCGCGAGATCTACGAGCATCCCGAGACAACTTTCGTCGCGGACTTCATCGGTTCGCTCAACGCGCTCGATTTGATGATCGACGAGCTCCTCGGCACATACGCAGTGAGTCGGTTCGGCGAGGACCAGCGGGTCGTAGTCCCGCTCACTTCTGGCTACCGGACTGGTGATGCCGTCCGCGTCGCGGTGCGGCCCGAACGCGTCCAGATCGGGTCGATTGACAATCCCGTCCGCGACGGAGGGTCGCGGCTCGAGGGGACGATCGCCGAGATCGTGTATCTGGGCATGTACGTCCAGTTCCACGTCGACACCCGCGCCGGCCGCGTCGTCAGCCACCGCCTCGCCGACGAGTCGCTTGCGCCGATCGAGCCCGGCTCGCGCGTCGCCCTGTCCTGGGAGCCGGAGCAGGCCTCCGTGCTGGCCGATTCGGCCCCGCTGCCGGAGCCTTAGCCTGCGCTGTCGAGGGCGCCGAGCCGCCGCTCGGCAACCCGTCGCCCAACTTCGGCGGCCACGACGACGATCAGGGACAGGCTGATCACGACCACCGCCACAGCAATGACCTGCGGTAGCTGGTTCGGGAAGCGAAGCGCCGAGTACAGGTAGATCGGAAACGTCGTCCGCGTCCCGACGACGAACGAGGCAACCGCGTACTCGTCGAACGACGTCGTGAATGCGATCAGAAATGCAGACACGACCGCCGGCAGGATCAACGGCAACGTGATCGAGCGAAACGTCCGCAGGCGGCTCGCGCCGAGGTCGTACGCAGCCTCCTCGAGCGAGACGTCGATCTGCTCGAGCCTCGGCACGAGAACAAGGATCGTGTACGGGAGGCTGATCACGATGTGTCCGATGACGACCGTCAGAATCGAGCGCGGGATCCCGACCGTATGGAAGAGGAGGAGCAACGAGATTCCGAAGACCACGTAAGGGATCACGAGGGGGCTCAGAAGCAGTGCCGAGACGGCCGCCCTTCCCCTGACGCGACGACGGGTCAGCGCGACAGAGGCGAGCACGCCGAGCACGACGGCGCCAACGCTGGAGATCGCCGCGATGATCGCGCTCGTCTGCAGCGCTCCCCTCAGGTCGCCGTTGGTGAGGAACTGGTGGTACCAGTGGAGCGTGAATCCGCTCAGCGGGAACGAAGGCACCTCGGCGTTGTTGAACGAAAAGATCAGCAGGATCGCGATCGGGAGATAGAGGAAGAGGACGACGAGCACAAACAGCGCCCGCAACGCGATCCTTCCGTTCCGCGAGAGCGCGACGTCCATCAGCCTGCCGTTACCTGCCGTGGCTGCAGGAAGCGCGCGAAGACGACGGTCAGCACGGTGACGACGCCGAAGAGGAAGATCGCGAGCACCGAGCCGGTCTCCCAGTCGGGGAACCCGGTTCCGAAGAGATCGACGATCTGGTTGCCGTACATGTAGCCGCTCGGTCCCCCGACGAGCGACGGCGTGACGAACTCGCCGAGTGTCGGAATGAAGACGAAGAGGAACGCGGCCATGATCCCGGGCAGGGACAGGGGCAGCGTCACCCGCCGGAACGCCTGCAGGCGGCTGGCGCCGAGGTCGCTCGCAGCCTCGAGGAGCCGCCGGTCGAGGCTCTCGAGCGAGACGAAGATCGGCAGTGCAACAAAGGGGAGCCAGACGTAGCCGAGGACGAGCATCACGGCGAACCTGCTGTAGAGCAGCTGGGAGATCGGGTGATCCGCCGACCGCAGTCCCGTCCAGAACAGGAATGAGTTGATCACGCCCTGGTCACCCAGGATCACCTTCCAGGCGAGCACCCGCAACAGGTAGCTCGTCAGGAACGGAGCAATCAGCACGAGCAGGAGGACGTACTTGCGCTTGGTACCGGAGAGCGCCAGGTAGTACGCCAGGGGGTACGCGAGGACGACGATGATCGCCGAGACGATCAGCGACATCTGCACGGACTTCCAGAAAAGCTTGAGGTACACCGAGCTGTGTAGGAACTCGCGCCAGGCGGCCAACGTGAATCAGTGCTTGCCTGGGAAGAGCGAGTAGACGTCGAAGCTGTACGCCGCCACGATTCCGATCGGCACGAGGAAGAAGACGACGAGCCACGCCACTGGGAGACCCAGCAGCGTGGGCGTCGTCAAGTCGGGCCGCAGCCGTCGCCGGCGCACTGCCATGTCGTCTCTAGAGCAGTCCGGTCAGGAGGCCTTCACCTGTTCCCACGTCTTGGCGTAGAGCGCCCGGCGCGGGATGTCGCGGTCCATATACGCGTTCGGCTCCGTAACGGCCCGCAGGTTTGTCAGCTGGAGCGCGCGCAGCAGGTCGCTCGACGATGGCCGCGCGACCGTGTTCGCATGCCCGTAGCCGTAATTGTCCTCCAGCCATTTCGCCGACTTGGTCGAGCTCCAGGCATCGACGTAGGCATGGGCGAGCTGAGGGCGCGATGTCCCCTGGAGCAGCATGAACATCCCGACCCAGGCGATCGGCTTCTCCTTCGGGCGCATGTAGACGACCTTCAGCCCTTTCTTCTTCATCTGCACCCAGTCGTTCGGCCACGCGTAGGCGATCCAGACGTCGCCGGACCCGAAGAGCTGCCACAGATCGGTCTCGGACGACCAGATCTTCCGGACGAGGTGCTTCTTGGAGATGAGCAGCTTCTGTGACCGCTTGAGCTGGTCGTCCGTCTGGTTCCACGTGTTCTTGAATCCGAGGTACAGGCCGGCGGCCTGGATCATCGTGATGTCGTCGTACCAGGCGATCTTGCCCTTGTAGCGCTCGTCGAACAGGAGACTCCAGGACTTCGCCTTCGGCTTCACCTTGTCGCTGCGGTAGAGGATCGCGTCGAAGCCCCAGTCGTCCGGGATTCCGTACTGCTTGCCCTGGTACTGGCCGGCCTTGACCATGTAGGGGTTCAGGTGCTTGAAGTTCGAGATCAGCGCCGGATCCCAGGGCTGGACGAGGCCGCTGGTCGCGAAGTACTTGACCCAGCCGACGTAGGGGCGGAAGAGATCCGGCTTGAGACCGGCGTGGATCTTCGCGAGAGCGTCCGCCTCGTTGCCCATGTAGGTGAACCGCGGCTTGTTCTGCGGATGGCTCTTCACGTACTGCGCGAACATGGATTGGCCGCCGTCGTTTCCGTAGCCCGCCCAGTCCAGCACCTGGAGCCGTCCGGTCTCCTTCGCGAGGTGCGCGCTCGCGGCCCGAGCGAGCCCGGTTCGTCCGGCGACCAGTCCCGCGCCGCCGGTGACAGCTGCCAGCCTAAGTAGGTCCTCACGGCTGAGCCGCCGCTCCAGTAGGTCTCTCTCCTCGGGCATCGCGCTCGTGCTCCTTCCCTCGCAGGCCCCCGTCTGGCGATTGAACTCGACCGTCCAGAGGCCGTCAAGCTGGTGCCAACTTCGTGGCGAGAACGTGTTCACCCGACCGGGCTACCCTTCACGCATGAGGGGGGCAGTCGCAGCCGGGCACCCGCTGACCGCGCAGGCGGGCGCCGACGTGCTCGCCGCCGGGGGAAACGCGGTGGATGCGGCAGTCGGCGCCGCGCTCGTCTCCTGGGTCGCCGAGAGCCCGCTCACCGGCCCCGGCTCGGGCGGCTTCATGCTCGTGCACCGCGCGAGCGACCGCTCGACACGCGTCTTCGACTTCTTCGTCTCCGTCCCGGGGCTCGGCCTGGAGCAGCGCGACCTCGCCGAGATGGACCGCGTCGACGTCGACTTCAGCGGCGGCTCGACTCAGGTCTTCCACATCGGTGCCGCGTCCTGCGCGGTCCCCGGTGCGCCGGTCGGGCTGGAGGCAGCGCACCGCTCCTTCGGCAAGCTCCCTTGGCGCGACCTCTTCCAGCCGGCGATCGAGCTCGCACGCGACGGCGTCGTACTGAACAACGGCCAGGCGTACCTGCACGCGATCCTCGACCTGATCCTCCGCCACACGCCGGAGTCGCGGGAGGTGTACGAGCGGGACGGCGAGCGCCTCGTCGCGGAGGACACGCTGATCCAGACCGACCTGGCCGCGACCCTCGAGCTGTTCGCCGACGAAGGCGGCAAGGCGCTCTACGAAGGCGAGCTCGCCGACAAGATCTCTGAGCACCTCCTTGCGCACGGCGGCAGCATCACGCGCGAGGACCTCGGGAGCTACCGCGTGATCCGACGCCGACCGGTGCGCGCGAGCTTCTGCGGCGAGGAGTACCTCTCGAATCCACCGCCGTCGGCGGGAGGGATCCTGATCGCCTACGGCCTCCCGCTGCTCGAAGAGCTCGGGCCGGGCGAGCCCGGCAAGGCCGAGGCGATCGACGCACTCGCACGCGTCATGCGCGAACAGGCGAACGCGCGCATCGCGGCCGGCTCGATCCACGGGCTCGCGCGCGCACTCGAGACACGCGCCGCGGTCGTCTCGCAGGGCACGACTCACATCTCGGTCGTCGACGGCAAGGGCAACGCCGTCGCATTGACCGCATCCACAGGAGCAGGCTCGGGCGTCGTCGTTCCCGGCACCGGCATCCACATCAACAACATGATCGGGGAATTCGATCTCGCGAAGCCGCCGCGGCCAGGAACGCGCCTCTCCTCGATGATGAGCCCGTCGCTCGTTCTGAGAGCAGGTCGCCCGCACCTCGTCGTCGGCAGCGCCGGCTCGCTCCGCCTGCGCGGCTCGGTGCTGCAGAACGTCGTCAACGTCGTCGCGCACAACCTCCCCGTCGAGGACGCGATCGACCGCCCGCGCGTCCACCTCGAGGGCGAGGACCTGCACTGCGAGGGCGGGCACGATCCGGCTGAGCTCGACAAGCTGGAGGCGATGGGTTGGAACGTGACCCGCTGGCGCCGCCAGAACCTCTACTTCGGCGGCGCGTCCGCTGTGACCTTCGAGGACGGCAAGCTCGCCGCGGCGGGCGACCCCCGACGCGGCGGCGCGGGGGTGGTGGTCGAATGATCGTCCGCAAGGCCGAGGCGTCCGATGCGGAAGGGCTGACCGAGCTCGGCACCGCGGTCGGCTCCGAGCCGGAGGGCTGGCTCGTGACGACGAACGGCTGGCGCAATGTCTCCGACGAGCGGCGTTACCTGCGCGCGATCCGGCGCTACCCGAACGCAGCCGTGTTCGTGGCCGAGGACGAGGGCCTCATCGTCGGCCGCCTCTCGATCGCACGCGACCAGCATCCCGCAAGTCGTCACGTTGCGGACATCGGCCTGATGGTTGCCGCGTCGCATCGCCGGCGCGGCATCGGCACGGCGCTGCTGGACGCCGCGGTGGACTGGGCGCGCCGCGCGGGCGTGCACAAGCTCGAGTTGCACGTCTTTCCGTGGAACGAGGCAGCGATCAGGCTCTACGAGCGCTTCGGCTTCGTCCAGGAGGGCTACCGCCGCAAGCACTACATGCGCGGCGACCAGTACGTCGACGCGATCCTGATGGCCTATGAGCTCTAGCGCCTAGCCGGGCTCGCTGGGCTGGAGCCCGATCTCGTCCTCGCGCACGCGACGCCGTCGCTCGGTGAGTGCTTCGTAGGCCTCGGTCAGCCGGCGGTCGCGATCGTCGAGCCGCGCCGACCAGTCCTCGAACTCTTGCTCGCGCCGCTCCACCCGCCGCACCTCCGCTGTTGCGCGTTCGACCTCTTCGGCCGCGGCAGCCTCGCGCGCTTCGAGACGCGCCACCGCCTCCGTCAGCCAGGTTCCCCGCTCGTCCAGCTCCTTCGCAACGCGCTCGTGATCCCGCGCGCGCGCGTCAAGGTGCCGCGCGCGTTCCTCTAGCATTTGATTCCGCTCGTCCGCCTCGCGAACGTCGCGCAGCTTGTTCGCAAGTTGCGTCTCGATGACCGCCAGCTTCGCGGCGCGCCGACCGAGCTGCTTCTCCTGCTCGGCGTGGCGCGCTTCGAGCGCGACCAGCCGCTGCTCTCGTTGCTCGAGGTCCCGCTGGAGTTCTTTCGCGGCTTCGAGGCGCGGCTCCTCATCGCTCCGCGCCAGCGCGAGCCTCTTTTCTCCCGCAACGAGCTCGGCTGCGCGCGCCTCGAGCTCCGCGGCCTTCGCGTCGAGTTGCCGCGATGCAGAGTCGTGTACGCGCTCTTCGTCCTTGAGCTCGGTCCACCGACCTTCGAGCTCGGCTTCCTGCTCGGCGACGACGGTCGCGCGACGCTCCTGCGCCTCGAGCGCGGCCGACGCAGTCGCGATCCAGTCGCCCCGCTCCTCCAACTCGGACGCGAGCACGCGCAGCTCGCTTGCTTGCCTGTCGAGCTCGAGGGCCTGCAGGCGTAGCCGCTCGACCTCGCTCTCGGCGCGCTCGATCTCGGCGCGACGGTCCTGGATCTCCTGCTCAGCGAGCGACAACCGCCGCTCCCGTTCAACGAGTTCCTCTTCGGCGTCTTCGATCAGCTGCCGGCGAGCGTCGAGATCCGCGGCGATCTCGTCGAAGCGACGGGCCCGTGCGTCAATCTCGCCCGATCGGCGGGCCATGGTCTGCTGCAGGAGGCGCTCCCGTTCGGTGAGCGCCTGCCAGGCTTGCTCGAGCTCGTCGCGCTCTTCGGGCATTCCTGCAAATCATGCCCTGCGAATCAGATGCGGGCGTAAATCAGCGGCGTGCGACGCCGACGATGTCGGCGAGCATCCGCAGCAGCCACAGGCCGGTGAGGAGCGCGAAGATCAGAGCCGGCAAGAAGAGGCCGAGTACGGCAGCCATGATCCCGGCCTGTGACGCGCCGGCCGCCTGGACGAGGTAGAGCCCGCCGACCGAGCCCTGCAGGGCGAGCACCGCGAGGAGACAGAGCCCGATCCGCTTGGCGGGCGCCTCCGGGCGGGAGTCCCCGACCCTGGCGTCGACCCAGCTGGCGAGCAGGAACGCACCCACTGCGAGCGCGAAAGTAAAGTCGATTCCCCCCATCCCTAGTCGCATCCTGGGGAATTCGTCCGCCTACACGCGCCCCGAACGTCCTGCGGGCCCCAGACCTACGGATAACGGTTCGTCGGTCCGGCAGACGCTTGGCGGTTTCCCCGGTTCGTGCCAAACTGAGCGGCCATGACGGCGGTCGCCGACGAGATCCAGATCGACGACGCTCCGTTCCGCGGGGACGTCGTTCGCCCGGGTGATCCGGACTACGACGTCCACCGCAAGATCTGGAACGGCTCGTTCGACAAGCATCCGGCGCTGATCATTCGCTGCGCGGGCGTGTCGGACGTAATCGCTGCGGTGAGGTTCGGGCGGGAGAGCGGCCTGCCGGTCGCGGTGCGGAGCGGCGGCCACTCCTTTCCTGGCCTGTCGGTCGCGGACGACGCGTTGATGCTCGACCTGCAGCCTATGAAGGGCGTGCGCGTCGACCCGGAGAAGCGCACGGCGCGCGTGCAGGCCGGTGTGCTCCTCGGCGAGCTCGACAAGGAAACGCAGGCGTTCGGCTTGGCGGTGCCGTCGGGCATCGTCACGCACACCGGCGTCGCGGGACTGACCCTCGGCGGCGGGATCGGCTGGATTCAGCGCAAGTATGGCCTGTCGGTCGACCAGCTCGTCTCGATGGACGTGGTCACCGCCGACGGCGAGTTCGTCAAGGCGAGTGCGGACGAGAACCCGGATCTGTTCTGGGGCCTCCGCGGCGGCGGCGGCAACTTCGGGATCGTCACGGAGTTCGAGTTCAACTGCGTTCCGCTCGGCACCCAAGTCCTGGCCGGGCCGATCTTCTGGCCGATGGAGCAGTCGGGCGAGGTGTTGCGCTTCTATCGCGACTGGGTCGCGGACGCGCCGGACGATCTGATGACGATCGTGGTGCACAGGAAGGCGCCGCCTTTGCCGTTCGTGCCGGCGGAGTTGCACGGCAAGCCGGTCGTGATGGTGATCGTTTGCTGGGCCGGCGATGTCGAGGAGGGGGAGACGTTCATCAAGCCGCTGCGCGAGTTCGGAAACCCGGTCGCGGACGTGTGCATGCCGAAGCCGTATCTGACACACCAGGCGATGCTCGACCCGAGCTTCGTGCCGCAGCGTTGGTACTACTTCAAGAGTTGTGACGTCGCGGAGCTGAGCGACGAGATCATCGACATCACCGTAGAGCGGGCGTTACAGATCAAGTCTCCCCTGACGTCGTTCCCAATCTGGCAGATGGGGGGCGCGGTCAGCCGGGTGGGCGACGACGAAACGCCGTTCGGAGGCAGGCAGGCCGCGTTCACGTACAACATCGGCTGCTGCACCGAAACGGCAGACGGCTTCGACGAGGAACGGGAATGGGTGCGCTCTTTCTGGTCGGCACTCGAGCCGTGGCATCAGACCGTGTACGTCAACTTCCTCGAAGACGAGGGCGAGGAGCGAGTTCGCACCGCCTACGGCGCGAAGAAATACGACCGGCTGCGGAACCTGAAGCAGAAGTACGACCCGGACAACTTCTTCCGGATCAACCAGAACATCCCGCCGGCTTAGACCTCGACAAGAGTCGCTGCGTCAAGCCGATCTCCTGAGCTGTTGCTCGAGCGGCTGTGCGCTCTCTTCCGCCGCGCGTCGCTCTTAGCCGACGGTTACAGACATGTCGGGGCCTGTCCCCACCATGTCCAAGCCAGCCGGCTGTGGAAACAAAGTCACACTTCGGTGCCAAACAGCATGTCTCATTGAGGCGGTTCAGCCACGTCTCTGCAGGACGTGGCTCGTGCTCGCGCTCGCCGGACTACGATGCGGCGCTGTGAGCGACGATGCGCTCTGCGAGCGGTCGCATTGCGAGGCTACGGGCGGTCGCGAGGGCTTCATCGTGCAGCTCATGAGCCCTTTCCGAGTCGCCGGGAAGCCCCTGCTCGAGTAGGACGTCGGCGTAATCCGACGCCGCCCAGGCGTACTCGGGTCGATAGTTGGCGCGCCGCGTGAACGCGATTGCATCTTCGAGGTGGCGGCGGGCCTTCTCCTCTTGCCCGAGCGTCGCCGCGAGCAGCCCCAGTACGCGATCGACTGCGATTCCGGCCATCATGATCGCAGTGCCTCGCTGAGACTCAAACGCCGCGTACTGTTCGGCTGCGAGCAGACGGTCAGTGCGTTGAACAGCGACAAAGGCGAGGCCGATTCGCCCATAGAGATGCATGAACGGTGGCATCTTGGTCGCCGCGAGCGCTGCCTCCGCGGTCTCGCGAGCGAGATCCAAACGCTGGTCGTCTCCGGTGACCCGAGCCGCCATCGGCAAAAAAGCAGCCATCGCAAACTTCTCGAGGAGCGACCAGGCTGTCACACGACGCGGATCCAGAAGCTGTTCTAGGTGCCGCTCACCATCGTCGAGCGCTCCGACTTGGAGCTCGAGCAGCGCGCGCGTGGCGAGGTTTCGCGGTTCGCGCGGCTCCAAGCCGAGCGCGCGGTCACTCAGCTCTCGGGCCGTCTGCCAGTCGCCCTCGAGTGCGTAAAGCCAGCCGCTGTACATGCAGGCATTGGCGAGCTCGTGTCGCTCACGGAGCTTCTGGGCGAGGGCCACGGCGGTCGCCGCGTGGGCCTTGGCATCCTCGACATTCCCGATGATGGCGCCCACGCGTGCCGGCCATTCGCGTGCGGTCATCTCGGTCCGCTGATCGT